>JANYGE010000356.1 GCA_025362535.1 Hyphomicrobiales bacterium | reverse complement strand
GTCTCCAGATCTTTGTAGTGTTGGAAAAAATGTTCGATCTGCTGGATGGTGATATCCGGCAGGTCCAGATAATTATGCACATTCTCATAACGCCGCGTCAGGCGGGGCACGGGCACGGCGATAATTTTTTCATCGCCGCCTGCTTCATCCTGCATTTTAAGAACCCCAACCGGGCGGCAAGCGATGACTGCACCGGGCACGATGCCGCGCTGGTTGGCGATCAGCACATCCACAGGATCACCATCGCCTGAAAGTGTGTGCGGAATGAAACCATAATTGCCGGGATAGCGCATCGACGTATAGAGAAACCGGTCCACCACCAGTGTGCCGGCTTCCTTGTCCATTTCATATTTTATCGGTTCACCACCGACTGGAACTTCAACGATGACGTTCACTTCCTTCGGGGGGTTGCGACCAATCGAAATTGCATCAATGCGCATTTATCACGTTCCTTTATGGGCCAGTAAATCTTTGGCGGTCTTTTCATTGGTAATCAAGACATTGCAATCAATCAATTTGATTGCCCCCAGTATGGCCTGAACTTTTTCATCGCCACCCGCTGAAATCACCCGCAATGGCACATCGCGCAATTGTGATATGGGCAAAGACATGATGCGCTGATTGACCGGATGATCAATCAGTTTTCCATTCATATCAAAAAAATTATAGAGCAAATCACCAACAGCCCCCAGCTTGATCAATTCCAGCCGGTCTTGCTCGGTCAACATGTTAAAACGAAACGCCGTGGAATTGGGGCCCATGTTGCCCGCACTGAGCATCGCAATATCAAGCCTCTCGGCGCGCTTGAACACATCGCTCAAACCGCAACGCTCAACCAGCGCCTCGCGCGTGGCAGGGGAATCGACCACCGCAGGCGCTTGCAGCAAATAACAATCAGCCCCAATCGCCCGTGCAAATTGCCAGGCAAATTCTGCCGGATTGAAGCGCCTTGCCTGCACAACGCCTCCGAGCAGCGAGATCACTTGCACATTTTCAAGCGGCTTGGTCGTCAGCGTTTGCAGTGATTCATAGAGTGTTGCACCCCACCCCACACCAACAGTCATGCCATCGCGCAATGTTTCGGAGATATACATGCCAGCTGCATTGCCGATGGATTTGGTGATGCCCGCCAGTGTGGAGGGTTCCGGCACCACAATTGCCTCTTTAAAATTAAATGCCGCTTTGAGCTGGCCTTCAATCTCAATGCATTCGGCAACATTGCCTTCAATCCAGATTTTAACTTCGCGCTGTTTAATCGCTTCATTGATATTGCGAACAACCGTCACGCGGCCAATCCCCAGCCGGTCAGCAATTTCGTTTTGCGTCAAACCTTCGACATAATACATCCATGCAATGCGCATACGGTTGCGCGCAATGCGGCCAGCACCGCGCTCAAGGGCAGGTGGTTCGGTGGAGGGTTCGGTGGATTTTTCCAATGGACTCAACCCGTTGTTAATTGTGAAGGAGAAGATACAAACTTGCACACACACATACAATTGCTTCACTAAAAAACGACTAAACGAAACATTTGCATTCTGAAATGTTATTTAGTATGCTAATTGCAATGGAAACCAGCGACGCTAAGAATCGCGGTCAACAAGGGAGGGATAGACGAGCGCAAGGCGCTTTCATATCAACCGTTTAATTTCACCGTGCTTGCCACGGTAAAATGTTTGTGTGCCACGTTCGGCCTTGCGCGGCATTCAGGATTTTCAGGCCCCAATAATAATTTTAGGAGGAACGACTATGCTCTTGAATAAAATGAACCGTCGGAATGTTTTGAAATCAACAGCTGCCGTGGGTGCCACAGCTGCCATTGGTGGCGTGAACATGTTCAACATCAATGGTGCTTTTGCCGCCATGGCAAACCCTGCTGATGTGCTGGCCAAAATCAATGTTGGCAACACCGTCAAGAAAGAATACCGCGAACAATATAAGCTCGGTGACAACGATGAATTGTGGGATCCCAAGAAAGATTGGATCCGTACCGCAGATTGGGAAGCCATCCGCAAGGAACACGCTGGCAAAACCGTGCGCTTTGCCATCGGTGCTGCTGATCGTGAATCAGCTCAGGATCAAGTGGCCCCCTTTGAAGCTCTCTCCGGCATCAAGATCGAACTCGTCGCCATTCCTGATGACAGCATGTATGATAAGGTTGTTGCCGAATTCCTTGGTGGCAATGCCTCATTCGATGCCATTCAGTTCTTCTCGCCATGGCTCGGCGACTTTGGTGCGCAAGGTTTCTTGAAGCCATTGGATGAATATGTCGCCAAGTGGAAATTGCCTTTTGATGATTTCTACCCAACCTATCAACAGAACTATGGTCATTGGGCTGATAAGGGCATCCTCGGCATTCCATTCGATTGCGACATTCAACAAGTTCACATTCGTCCATCCATCTTCAAGAAGATTGGCATTGATGCAGACCGTATCACCACCATTCCATCTTATGATGACATGATCCGCCTTGCTCCGGAACTCAACAAGGCTGAAAAGGGCGTGAACGCCATCGGCATGATGTGTGGCCGTGGCTTCTGGGCCACTTACACTTGGCAGCATGTTGCGGCTCAATATGGCCTGCAATTGTTCAATGACAAATGGGAACCCACCTTCAACGGCGATGCTGGTGTGAAGGGCCTTGAAACCATCGTGGCACTTTCCAAACATGCCATCGAAGGCGTTGCTGCTGCTGATTGGCCAACCAACCGTGCCGCATGGCTCGGTGGCCAAGTGGCCTGCAACATTTCCTGGCAAGATTCGGGCACCCAAGCCACCCGTCCTGATCAATCCAAGATCGGCGACGACGTGCTGACTATCTATGAACCCCGCGTTGCTGGCGGCACTTATGCCCCACCAAACATCGCTGGTTCCACCTCTTGCGTGGCCATCACCTCGCCAGAGCCAGAAGCTGCCTTCTTGATGTTGGCTTATCTCACCACAGCATCAATCATGGCGATGAATGAAGCCAACGCCAATGGTGTTGCTCCCGGCTATCGCTCAGTGCTGGCCAACGAAAACCTGCGCAAGGTTTCGCAGCCTGCCAAGGTGTGGTCGGAAGCTCTGGATTACGCCTGGTGCGCGCCACGTCTGCCACAAGGCTTCCAGATCGATCAGGAAATTGGTTTCCTCATCAATAAGGTTGTTGTGGGCGAATTGAAGCCGAAGGAAGCTTTGGATCAAGCTGCAGTGAAGGTCAAAGAAATCATGACCAAGAACGGCTTCTATGCTGGCAAAGATCCGATGAACTACGCTGCAACTGAGCCCGGCTTCTGGATGGGCAAAGGCAAGAAAGCACCGTTCTAAAATTAACCTGAGATGGCCGGAGGAAACTCCGGCCATTTTTCGACTAATGTCCCACAGGGATTGTCATGACCACCACCGCACGTCCCATTCGCCGCCGCAGCGCTTTCATGCGCAATGCTTTTCCTTATTTTATGCTTGCTCCAGCAGTCATCTTTCTGCTTGGCATCACGCTATATCCCGGCATCTATGCGCTTTACCGCAGCACCATGACCGGAAAATTCAAACTCGAATTTGTCGGCCTGCAAAATTACCGCGAGCTCATCGTAGACAGCACATTTTGGGAAAGCCTTTATAACACGCTGCTGGTCGGCAGCCTCACCCTTGCCATTGAGTTCGTTATCGCCATGACCATGGCAGCACTGGTTTATCGTGATCCTTGGGTCAAAGCCTGGCGCATTGTGTTTTTGCTGCCCATGTTGTTGATGCCATCGGCAGTCTCCTATATCTGGAAACTCCTGTTCAATGATGGCCGCATTATCAGCGATCTCTTGGGCAAGCTCGGCTCCACCTTGGGCAATATTGATTTTATGTCTTCAACCAGTCTCGCCCGCATGGTTCTGGTGATCACTGATGTCTGGCAATGGACGCCATTCCTCTTCATCATTTTTGTAGCGGGCCTGCAGGGCATGGATAAAGAAGTGGAAGAGGCAGCCAGATTGGATGGGGCCACTTGGCCAAAAATATTCTTCAATATCTCACTGCCCTTGCTGCGACCTGTCATCGCCATTGCATTGGTGCTGCGTGGTGTGGATATTCTCACCATGTTCACCCCTGTGCATGTGATCACGCAAGGCTCGCCTGCTGGTCACACGGAAACGGTGAGCTATTTCATTTATCGCACGGCGTTTAAAAGTTTTGAACAGGGATATGCCTCAGCGGCCTCGGTGCTGGTGTTGATCGCAACGATTATTCTCTCGCAAACTTTAGTGCGCCGCTTCTTTAGATCGGGAACCGAAGCATGAACGCCATCCGCAAACTTACGCTCAGCCTTTGGGCGATCATCTGCGCGTTGCCCATTATTTGGTTTGCCTCCATCGCATTGCGCCCGCACAATGAAATCATTGCGCCTCAGCCAATTTACTTCCCAACATTCACCACAGAAACCTGGGCTAAGATTTTTGCTGAATGGCCGATTATGAATTACTTTAAAAACTCCCTGCTTGCAGTATCGGGCAGCGTGTTCATCTGTTTGTTGCTCGGTATTCCCGCCGCCTATGCTTTGGCCCGCTATAAATTTAAAGGCCGCGAAGACATTGGATTTTATATTCTCTCCACTAAAATGATGGCACCTGCCGCCGTGGCCATTCCCATGTTTGTGCTGTTTGGCCATTTTCATTTGCTCGATACGGTCTGGGCTTTAATGCTGGCCTATGCCGCCATGAACATGTCCATCGTGGTGTGGATCATCCGCTCTTATATGATGGAAATTCCGCATGAGATTGAAGATGCCGCAAGAACCGATGGCGCTTCAGATCTACGCATTCTGTGGAGCATCATTATCCCCATGTGCATGCCCGGAATCATCACCGCCGCTGTCATCGCCGCCATTTTCGCAATGAACGAATATTTGTTCACGCTTATCATCGCCAGCCAACATGCCTATCCGCTCTCCGTGGCACTGGCCAATTTCTCCGGCGGGTCTGATGGTATTATTTATAATGCGATTGCGCTGGTTGCCTTCATGGCTTTCTTCCCGGTTCTGCTGTTGGTGATTCTCATTCAAAACCACCTGTCGCGCGGCCTCACGATGGGTGCGGTTAAAGGCTAGGTATTACTGTGCCGCTCATAAAGCCATACGCGGGCCGGCGGCACGTTTTTCAAAATCCACCTGCTGCGCGAGGTTGAAAATCTACAACCCGACTCAACTGGCATTTTCAGGCCGTAAGAAAACTGCACAAAGCGCCCATGCACAGGGTCGAGAACCCGGTCAATGGCGCTCATCAAAGTGCTGCGTTGGGCTTTTGGAAAATTGAGCAGGGGCAGGCTTGACACAATCGCTGCACAGGTCTTGCCCGGAAAATTCTCGGCCATGATTTTTTCAATCTGCCAAGCATCACCTTGCAAAACTTTGACGAGCGGAAACCTTAAGCGCAAATTAGCGGCAAATTTCGGATTGAATTCGATCAGAAGAAGTTGAGCTGGTGCAATGCCTTGAGCCAGCAATTGCGCTGTTATAACGCCAGTGCCCGGACCAAATTCAACGACGATACCACCTTGTTTGACATTGGCTGCTTTAGCCATAGCACAGGAAAGTTGGGCACCGCTTTCTGCAAACGATCCAATCGTTCGTGGGCTTCGTCGAAATTCACCCAAGTAATCCAATAAAGAAATTTTGGCCATAACACCGAAACGCTTCCAGCTATCTTGTGGGGCACGTCTTCATAAAATTCAACGTGTGGTCAAAACTCTCTACACCAGCTTGGCTGCCAAGTCCCGTCGCATTTAAAGCCGATGTGGCTTGGGCAAACCGCACCGTTGTCTCGACATCAAATCCCCTGACAAGCCCCACGGCAAAGCCAGCATTAAAAGCGTCACCACAGCCGCAAGTGCATTTCACCTTAATGTCAAATGCTGGAACGCGAAAACTAACGCCATCACGGTCATGATAATAAGCACCATCTCCACCGAGCGTCAGCACGCAGGCTTTCACGCCCATATCAAAAAAGAATTTTGCCGTATCGCCATAATCGGTCAACCCACATAGAGCTTGAGCCTCTTCAATTGAAGGCATAAAATAATCCGTATACGGAAGAACTCTTGCAATAGCAGGCAAATCTTTGGGTGAACCGGCAAATACATCCACAGTCGTTGTTGCACCACCAGCCTTTGCAGCTTTCATCACCGCTGCATTTTGGCCCTGATCCATGGCGTCCATTAGGCCCACGCCTCCGACATGAAACACTTTCGCATCGATAACACGAGAAATCATTGTGGCATCGACATAAAAATCCTTGGTTGCACCAATCATATGCAGGGCTGGACGCGAGCCATCAGCGCGCGTTGTAACAATCGACGATGATGTTTTCCAGCCAGGTTTTTTCTGAACGCCCCACGTGTCAACGCCAAAATGGGAAAGCCGCTGCAAAACCCAATCGCCCATCAGGTCCTCGCCCACACCAGCAACCGCCAGCGTTTTCAGCCCCATCTTGGAAGCAGCAATAGCCGCCGTGCCACCAGCGCCTGAAACGGCCAGTGTCAATTCATCAATGAAAACCGTGCCACCACCGGGAGGAACCTCCGTAAACGGCCAGCCCAAGCAATCATAAGTGTAAAACCCCATCGAGGTATAATCATAGCGCGGCATGCGGGCCTCCCGAATTACGCGGCAGAGAGCTTCAACGCATCATCCTGCCGTTTACGCAAGGTAACAATTTTTGCTGATGTATCAATGCCGATGTTTGCACTGGTCAGCAATTCGCCCTTCTTGATCGGCTTTGTCACTTTGCCATTTTCAATCAGGCCGCAGGGAACCGCATTGGCTTTAACCGCATCACCAACAGTCATAATCCAAGCCCGATAAGTATATTCGCCAATTGCATCCAAGCGCTCGCCCACGGCCAAATCTTTTTTAGCGACTGCACACACTTCGGATGTTGGCACATCAAGCGGCTGCATATCCGGCACACCATAAAGCACAGCGCGCGCGCAAGACAGCGGCACTTCCAAAGAGGTAAGATGATAGGGCCGCATAAATTTAAAATAGGGGCCAGCTCCTAGTTTCAAATCATGCATACGCTCACGCACCCTGGGATGCGCCATTTCTGCAATCACGAAAACGCCCGGTGCCACACCCTTTCCCACGCTATAATCAACCACACCTTTACGCGAAAGAACGCCACCATCGGCTTTGGGGCAGAGCATATGCTCTAATTGATCAAGCGAAGCGGCAGGCCCATGCATGCCGGGCACATCCGGCACCAATCCGGTGGCATTCGAAATAGCCGCCATTTCCACCATGGTTTTAGAACCATCAACAAATTCAACCAGCATCCGCACATTCATATTGCGCCGCTTGGCTTCCTCTGCATATTCATCGGGTGTTGCATTGATATTCAGCGGGTTATTTTTGCCTTTGCCCGCAGCCACAATAGGATAACCTAGGGCTTGCACAAAGTTGATAAGCTCCATGCAGCTTGAAGGCTCGTCGCCTGCTCCTAATGTGTAAACCACACCAAGCCGCTTGGCTTCGCGCTTGAGATAAGCCCCAATGGTCACATCAGCTTCCACATTCATCATCACAAGATGCTTGCCATGCTCCATGGCTGTGAGGCCGATTTCCGCACCAACAGCAGGTTTCCCCGTGGCATCGATCACCACATCAATATGTTCGCTTGAACAAACCAATTGCGCATCTTCAGTGGTTGCTGATTTGCCTGCATGAATGGCCGCATCAAATTCAGATTTTTTATTCGAAGCAAAATAACTTGCCTCATCGCGCCCGCCGATCATATAGGCTTTCTTTGCGGCACCCGCATTGATCTCGGCAATTGCAGCAACAGTGATGCCCTTCATCTGCCCGCATTGGGTGACAATATCCGTCCCCATTTCGCCAGAGCCTATCAGGCCCACACGAATCGGGCGGCCAGTTTTTTCAAGGCGTTTGGCAAGATCAGCCGAAAGGCCGTGTGAGGGAGTGAGGGGCATGTGCATTCCAATTCATAAAAAGATACATTTGCACTTTCGAAAGACAAATAGTACTATAAATACCAATTCGTGCAATTGCAAGAAAATGCTGGGTGCTTTGAACTGAAAAACTTTGCTTTCGCAAGGGCTGGACTTGCCGCAGGTTTCTAAGTTTAAGCTATAAAAAGTGGGAAGAGAAACAAAATGGCATCAATCAGTCTGCAGAAAGTCTCCAAGGCATGGGGCGCTATTATTGGTGTTGATGCCATTGATCTCGAAATCCGCGATAAGGAATTTATGGTGCTGCTTGGCCCCTCAGGTTGCGGCAAAACCACTACGATGCGGATGATCGCTGGTCTTGAGCTGCCCACTGGTGGTGAAATTGAAATCGCTGGCGAACGCATGACTGATGTTGACGCCAGAGACCGTGACGTGGCCATGGTGTTC
>JANYGE010000355.1 GCA_025362535.1 Hyphomicrobiales bacterium | reverse complement strand
CGCGCAGCTTTGGCCGCAGCAATCACATCTTCAGCACTTGCGTCAGGGCGGCCCAAGAGAATGTTTTCGGCTATAGTGCCTGAAAAAATTGTGGGGTCTTGCGGCACCGTTGCAATGGCGCCGCGCAGGTCTTCCAAATTGAGCCGTGAAATATCTATGCCATCCAAACTGATCAGGCCTTTTTCTGGCTCTTGGAACCGCTGCAACAAAGCATAGAGCGTGGTTTTGCCAGCCCCCGATGGACCAACAATGGCGATCACTTCACCGGGATTGGCCGTGAATGAAATAGCGCTCAACACTTTTGCCTCGGGGCGCGCTGCATATCTGAAATCCACGCTTTTAAATTTGATAGCACCCTTAACTGGTTTGTGCAGTTCTGCTGGATGAGCGGGAGATGTGATTACAGGCTTTTCATCAAGCAGTTCAGAAATCCGTTCGGCTGCACCCGCCGCCAATTGTATATCGCCCCAGACCTCTGACAATTGTCCCAGTGAACTTGCTGCCATCACAGCATAAAGTAAAAACTGCAACAATGTTCCACCGGAGAGATTTTTGTTGGCCACTTCATTGGCACCGAACCACAGAAGAGCGACAATAGCGCTGAGGGAAACAGAGATGATGGCAAAGGTAAGAACTGCACGCGCCAAGGTTCTGGATTGAGCTGCTTCAAAGGCTTTAATCGTGGCGTTTGAAAATGTTTTGGTCGTTGCCTGTTCTTGTGTGTTGGATTGGATCGCCGTGATGCCGGCCAAACGTTCTTGTGCGAAGGCTGCCGAACTTGCCAAAGTGTCTTGAGCTTTGCGCGACAGGGCGCGCACACGGCGGCCATAAAATACCAGCGGCAACACGACAGCAGGAATAGCGAGAGCTGCAAGCCCGGACAATCGCAAACTGGTGTAAATCATCAAGGCCAGAGCGCCAGTAAGCATAACGATGTTGCGCAAGGCCACCGAGGCTGTTGAGGAAAAGGCTGATTTAATTTGCGTCGTATCAGCGGTGAGGCGCGAGACCACTTCGCCGGTTTTTTGGGTTTCATAAAATGAAGGCGTGAGCGCAATCAAATGGCTGAACAGGGCATCGCGCACATCGGCCACCACTCGCTCACCAATCCACATCACATAATAAAAGCGAATGGCAGAACCTGCGGCCAGGGCGGCAACCACAGCAAACATGGCGGCAAAATATTGGTTCACCTGTTTGGCGCTATCGGCGTTAAAGCCATAATCCAGCACGCGGCGCGCAGCGATTGGAATAATGAGCGTGGCGGCGGAAGCCACCAGCAGGGCGATGATGGCGATTGCAACACGAGCGCGATATTTCAGCAAAAATGGCAAGAGCCGTGCGAGGGGCCGCAAGTTACGGGATTTCTGGCGGGATTTGGCTTCTTTTTCGAAATCGTTGCTCATTTTACCTTGTTTGGGTCTGCTCTTGTGCCGCCCATATATTTATCCTATAGACCGCCACCGAAACCAATTGCACCTGAATTAAGAGTTACGATTATGAAAGCTGATATCCATCCCGACTATCACCCCATCACTATTGTGATGACCAATGGCACAAAGTTCGTCACACGTTCGACCTATGGCAAATCTGGCGATACGATGAACCTGGATATTGATCCATCGTCACATCCAGCTTGGACTGGTGGTCAAACAACTATTCTTGATCGTGGTGGCCGCGTATCGCGCTTCAACGATAAATATAGCTTCCTCAAGAAGTAAGCGATTTAATTTTATAAAAAGCCCGGCCTTGTGCCGGGCTTTTTATTTTGGAATGTAGAGCCATGAAATTTATACACCTCACTGATCTTCATTTGGTGCCTGCTGGCGAAAAGCTTTGGGGTTTTGATCCTGTGGCGCGGCTTCGGCTCTGCTTGGCGGATGTGGCCAAGCATCACGCGGATGCTGCGTTTTGTGTGATCTCAGGCGATTTAGCTGAGCGGGGTGAGGTGGCTTCTTATCAGGCGTTGCAGGAATGCTTGCTGGATTTTAAAATTCCGCTGCATCTTATGTTGGGCAACCATGATGACCGGCGAAATTTCCTGAGCGTGTTTGGGGGTGCCGATGCCAATGGCTTTGTGCAAATGCATTGGCAATTGCAGGGCCAGCATTTCATTTGTCTTGATACTTTGAAAGGTGGAGCGTCTTCAGCGGGCTTGTTGGATGAAGCGCGGCGGAAATGGTTGAAGGCGACATTAGAAAAAACGGCAGGTGCCCCAACTTATATCTTCATGCATCACCCGCCCTTTGCAATTCATCATGCCTTAATGGATTTAATTCCACTGGAAGATGGTGAAGGATTTGGCGATCTGCTTTCCGGCCATAATGTGCGCCACATATTTTTTGGCCATGCTCATCGCACTATCAGCGGGCAATGGCGCGGCATTTCATTTTCGGCCCTGCCAAGCCTCAGCCACCAGTTGCCGCTGGTGGGCGGTTCAGTGCCCACAGTTTATAGCGATGAACCACCAATGTATTCGGTGGTTCACCTCAACGGCACACAAATTACAGTGCACAGCGATGCTTTTATGCATCGCAGTAAAGTGGACATGGCCGAAGATGCTGAGCGTGGGAACTGGAGTTAGACTCACCCAAGCCTAAACGCGCGCTCCAACATATTGAGCTGGGCGTTGATGGGGCTTTCGGTTTCGTCGTTGTTGGCGCTGCGGTTGAGCATGCTGTTTAGCGTTTTGATGCGCTCGAGCAGGCGCAGGGAACGGTCAACCAAGGCACGCAAACCATCAGGCATTTGCTCTGCACCTTTCAAATCATGGCCCCGGCCAATTTCGGCCAAGTTAATGCGGTGCTTTTCACGCAGGGC
>JANYGE010000344.1 GCA_025362535.1 Hyphomicrobiales bacterium | reverse complement strand
GGCCTAGCGCATGGCCCTGCCCGTCAATCAGGGGGCCATTATGTTTGACCAAGCCTTCCAATGATTCCCAGGTGAGGTTCAGGCCATCAAAGGCGGCATAGCGGTGCTCAAGTTTGGTAACAATGCGGAGCGACTGGGCATTGTGATCAAAGCCACCAAAGGGCTGCATCAACTTATCAAGTTCGCGCTCACCCGCATGGCCAAAGGGCGTGTGACCCAAATCATGCGCCAAAGCCAAGGCTTCGGTGAGATCTTCGTCAAGTTTCAAGGCACGGGCAATGGAGCGCGCAATCTGCGCCACTTCTATGGAATGGGTGAGGCGGGTGCGGAAATGATCACCCTCATGAAACACAAAAACTTGGGTTTTATGCTTCAAACGGCGGAAAGCCGAAGAATGGATAATCCGGTCACGGTCACGCGCGAAGGCGCTGCGCGGCGGGCTTTCGGATTCAGGCACCAGCCTGCCCCGGCTTTTGGCGGCGATGCTCGCAAATGGGGCTAGATCGAGACTCATTATTGGACCATTGACTTTTCCATGCTAAACTACAACATCTTGATCATGTCAGACACATCATTCACAGTCACACCCCGCGCCGCCAAGCGCATCCATGAAATTGCCGCCAAACAGGGCGTGCATGCAGCACTTCGCATTGCCGTGAACGGCGGTGGTTGTTCTGGCTTTCAATATGATTTCGCTTTGGATGATAAGCGCGAAGAAGATGACCAATCCTTTGAACTTGATGGCGCAATGGTTCTGGTTGATTCGACATCGCTGAATTTTATGACGGGTTCTACACTTGATTTTATTGATGATCTGATGGGGCAATCCTTCCGCATCCAAAACCCGCAAGCCAAATCGTCCTGCGGTTGCGGCACCAGCTTTTCATTGTAATCATGCGCATTGCCACATGGAATGTGAACTCGATTAAAGCCCATCTCGATTCGGTTACGCAGTGGCTGGAAGAAGAAAAGCCTGATGTTCTGTGCTTACAAGAATTGAAATGTGAAGACCAAGCTTTTCCGGCTGAGCATTTCGCAAATATGGGCTACACCGCCCATATTCATGGCCAGAAAACTTACAATGGCGTGGCCCTGCTTTCTCGTATTCCCGTTGAAAATATCCGCCGAGGATTGCCAGGTGATGATAGCGATGAACAGGCCAGATTTATTTTAGGTACGGCTATTGCTGGCAAGCTGGCTGTGAATATTGCGTCAATTTATCTGCCCAATGGCAACCCAGCGCCCGGCCCCAAATATGATTACAAATTAGCCTGGATGGAGCGCTTGGCGAACTTCACAAAATACTTGTTGAAAGATGAGGAATTACTTGTTTTAGCAGGAGATTATAATGTTATCCCCGCAGCTCAAGATGCCCGCAACCCGCAGAATTGGCTGGATGATGCTTTGTTCAGACCAGAAACCCGCGAGGCCTTTCGCAAGCTCTTGAACCTTGGTCTCACCGAATCGTTTCGGGCACTGCACCCTGCCTCAACCGAATATAGCTTCTGGGATTATCAGGCTGGGGCTTGGCCAAAGAACAATGGCATTCGCATTGACCATCTTTTATTGTCGCCACAGGCAGCCGATAGATTGGTTTCTGCCGAGATTTTCAAAGATACGCGCGGGCACGACAAGCCATCGGATCATGTTCCGGTTATGATTGAGATTAATTAGTCTCGCTTGACTTGCCAATATGCGCCCTTAAAGTGATCGACAGGGGAAAGCGATCTCCTCTCAAGGTGCCATGCTCAAGAATCGTGTTCATTCATCATTTTAAGCGAGCACCATCATGGCCACACCAAACTCAATCAAATCCGACAAGCTTTCGGCCATCTTCCTGTTTGTGGCACCTTCAGAAGTGTTGGCCGTTGCCGATCGCTTCAATGCTACAGCCTTTGATGTTGAAAACACCCACTGGAGCCATCGCGGTGAACTCTGTACTTTCGACGTCATGATTGAAGAGTTTGGATTGGCATCGGAGGCCTTATCACGGCTGGCCACAATTGTTCGCGCTGCTGATACGGCCAAGCTTGATCTTGCCCCAGAAGCAGCGGGCCTTCTGGCTGCATCCTTGGGCTTATCGCGCATGTATTCGGACGATCTAGAGCAACTAAATGC
>JANYGE010000334.1 GCA_025362535.1 Hyphomicrobiales bacterium | reverse complement strand
ATGGTCCAAGCCAGTCAGCGCCAAGCGCAGCGGCATGAACAGGGTTTTGCCTTTGCGGTCGGTGCTGGCTTTCACAGCATCGCCACAGCCCTTGCCGCCCTGCCACCCGAACCTTGGGATGGCAGCACTTGGAAGGTCTGGACGGATGCTGTGAAAGCCAGCACCGACCGCAAAGGCAAAACCCTGTTCATGCCGCTGCGCTTGGCGCTGACTGGCTTGGACCATGGCCCAGAACTCGCTGCGCTGCTGCCGCTAATTGGGCGAGAAAGAGTACTTGAACGTCTCGCCTAACAGCGCAATGATGAGACCATGATCCTTGTTGGCCAATATGACTCGCCGTTTGTGCGCCGTGTCGCTGTCACGTTGCATCACTATCACATGCCGTTTACGCGCCAGCCGCTTTCGGTATTTGGTGATTTCAAAAAAATGGGAACGCTCAACCCGCTTGTGCGTGTGCCAGCTTTAATTTTGGAAACGGGCGAGGTGCTGATTGATTCCGGCGCCATTATTGATCACCTCGATCATGTGGCTGGGCAAGTCCGGTCGCTCACGCCCGGCAATGGGCCGGAGCGGCGCAAGGTTCTAAAAGCCGTTGCATTGGCCACGGGTGTGATGGATAAAGCCATGGCCACATTCTTCGAACGCTATTACCACACAGGCAAGGCGCTTTCAAAAGACTGGGAACAGCGCTGCCTGTTTCAATTGAATGCTGGATTGGCAGAGCTGGAAAAGCAATGTGGCACGCCCTGGTTTAGCGATCTTCACATGACACAGGCTGATATCAGCGTTGGCTGTATGATTGGCTATATTAAGCTCAGGGTGCCGGAAGCATTCCCTGCCGATCACTATGCAAAGCTGCACAGGCTTTCAACCCATTGTGAAATGCGTGAGGAATTTGTTGCCTGCCGTCCTGGCGCAGATGAAAAAGTTCCAGCGCGCTCAAAATAGAAAGGGCGGCAGGGCGTTTTCCAGGTCAAGAATTCTATCATAGGCATGAGCTGGCAGGATTGAGAAGCCAGACAAAAGCAAGGCTTCGCGTGCGGGTTTCAAGCTTTCATCTGCAAAGGTTTTCCGCAAGGCCGCGCGGAGCATTTCAACATCGCCAGTTGCGCTGACATAGGGCAAAACTGGCACTGACGGCGAGCGCCCGATTTCAACCAAGCCTTCGAGAATTGTGGGGCAATGCTTTTTCGCCAGACCGACGCAGACTGCATCAACAGCACAGACATCGGCAAATTTGGTTTGCACTGCTGCCAATGAATTCCGGTGGCTTCCGGTGGTTTTGGTGCGTCGAAAGAATTCACCACTCTTGGCAAAAGGTGCAAAGACCAGTTTTGCTGCGAGCATCCCAGACATCGAATCCGGCGTGTTTATGGCCAGCGTAGACCCGTAAAATTCTGCCAATGGCTTTGCCTCACGGGCGAAAATCATGCTGCTATAATTAGCCCCCTCACAGCCCTCTGTAGCATAATGTGGTGTGCCAATATAGGTCAATAAGCCTTTGAATTCATGTGTGAAAGGATAGCCACAGGTTTGACTGAAAAGCAAATCTTGGCGTTTCCATAACTCGGAATAGGCTTGGCGGTTAAGCTCGCCTTTCCAGCCCATATAGCCCGCAAGGCCATGCCAAAATGCATCCGTATGTTCACGGATTTCCGGCCAATCATACATTGGAAGTGAGGCGGGAAGTGATGCGACAATCATTTCAGGAACAGGCCCTTGTCGAGTGTGTTATGAGGAGTTTAGAATCTTAACTGTCAGCAGCTCAAAGCATTTTCACGATGAATTCAAGTCGCATTCCTAAAATTGAATGGCAAACAATTGGCTTAATAGCTGTGGTCTACATCGTCATTGGATCACTGGTTTGGTTTCATGCGGTTATTCCCTGGTGGGTGATTTTGCCTGTGGGGGCTTATGCTGCCTGCCTGCATTCATCGCTGCAACATGAAGTGCTGCATGGGCACCCAACGCGCCATCGCCACATCAATGAAGCGCTGGTGTTTATTGTGCCACATCTCTGGTTGCCCTATGGGCGCTATCGCGACACGCATTTGGCGCATCACAATGATTTACACCTCACCTGCCCGGTGCAGGACCCGGAATCCTATTATCTGCTGCCTGAAGATTGGAATGCCATGCCGGGGGCAAAGCAGATGCTTTATCGGTTCAATAACACTCTATTTGGGCGCATGTTAATTGGCCCTGCAGTTGGTGTTATTCGGTTTTGGGGTTCCGAATTTTTACAAATCTGGCGCGGCAATCAAAGGATTGTGAAATGCTGGGTGCTGTATTTTGTGTCAAGTTTTCTGGTTCTCAGCTTCGTTGTCTGGGCCAACATGCCGATCTGGCAATATATTTTATTGATTGCCTATCCGGCAATTTCATTGGCCTTGGTGCGTTCATTCTGCGAACATCAAGCAGCAGAAGATGTCGGTGAGCGCACGATTATTGTTGAAGCATCACGTTTTTGGTCACTCTTGTTTCTGAATAATAATTTGCATATTGCCCATCATGATCGCCCATCCTTGCCGTGGTATAAGTTGCCTGAATTTTACAAAGAGAAACGTGAAGTTTTTTTGCTGAAGAACCATAATTATCTCATGCATGGCTATGGAGAAATTTTCCGGCGCTATTTCTTTGCCAGCAAAGAGCCTGTGGCTCATCCCAATCTCAAATGGTTGCAAGGCGAGTGACCTTATTCAGCGTTATAATACCAACCCGCAACAGGCCAGAGTTTCTGCCCGCAGCCGTGCAGAGTGTTCTGCAGCAGACAGATGCTGATTTTGAATTGCTGATTGTGAATGATGGCTCAACCGCTATTCAATATTTTGTCGATCCCCGTATTCGCATATTGGAAAATGGGGAGAAGGGCGCAGTTCCAGCAAGGAACTTGGGCGTGGTATCAGCGCGTGGTGAGTTCATCGCCTTTCTTGACGATGATGATGTTTGGTCTGTGCATGATCATCTTTCTTATGCCTTGAATAGTGGGTCTGATTTTTTCTTTGCTGATGGCATGATGAGGTTTCCGAATGGCGAGAGCAAAGCGTTTTCGCAAGCCGCTGATGCGTTGAGTTTGGAAAGCGACAATACAATTTTGATTTCGGCAGTGTGTTATAAAAAGTCATTGCACACAGCACTTGGCCCGTTTGATGAACAGCTTCCCTATTATTGGGACTGGGATTGGTATCTCAGAGTGGCACGTTCAGGTGCCAGATTACAGCGGCGTGCCGAGCCTGTTGTCGATATTCTGGTACATGCGCAAAACATGTCCGGAGCCTCAAACGCAAGAGAGAGACAGGAGAATTTGAACCAGCTTTGTGCCAAGCACAGGCTGGCGAATGTGATACTTAAGGGCCACACAGACTTTGTCTAACACCCTGAAATAGCACTGATAATCAATGTTTTAATACGTTAGCATGCGTTTATAAGGCGATTATTCAATTTCGAATCAAAATAGGCCCGAAAAATAAGGGTTTTCAGAGCCGTCACAGTGATGTAGTTTTTGTGCAACTTGATTCGAAACACCTAATGAGGAGACGACCATGACTGAAGAAAAAATACTGACAGTTGCGTTGACGAAGATGTCTGCAGAAATTGCTGAAATGCATGAAATGTCAAAGAAGGCGAGTGCTGCTCTTCTGGCAGATTTTGTTGAGATCATTGTGAAGAACTTGAAGAAGGGCCACAAGGTTCGCGTTACTGGCCTTGGCATTTTCCAAGTGAAGAAGCGCCCTGCCCGTCTTGGTCGCAATCCATTGACTGGCGAACAAATCAAAATCAAAGCATCGAAGAAGCTGGCCTTCCGCGCTGCTAAAGAAGTTAAAGAAGCGATCTAAGCTTTTTTCTAAATTTTTTAAGAGCCTTGTGTTGCGAGACACGAGGCTTTTTTTTATGACCGCTGCAAAAAATATTCCATTTATTTGCATAAACTGCATTGCAAGGTGCAAAAGAACTAACGGCGCTGATGCTCTGGATGCGTTGGGTGCATTGCTGGAGGGGCAAGCGTTTCCAAAGGAACACTGCGCGTTACATTCTGGGGAGCTGTGGCCATGGCCATCATCGCCGGCGTCGGTGCTTACTTTGGTGCCGTCGTTTAACTTTGGGTGAATTCATTTCAACCCTGTTGCAGATTGCAGTGTGAAGTTAGCACAGCTATTGTCTTTGAAATTTCAATTTCAGGATAATGCTTTATGAAAACTTCGGCGCAAGTGGTGGTAATAGGCGGTGGCGTTGTGGGCTGCTCGGTTTTGTATCACCTCACCAAGGCGGGCTGGAAAGATGTTGTATTGGTTGAGCGTGATATTCTCACCTCTGGCTCGACATGGCACGCTGCTGGCGGCTTTCACACGCTGAATGGTGATCCGAATGTGGCCAAGCTGCAAGGCTACACGATTGGGCTTTATGATGAGCTGGAAAAAATCTCTGGCCAAGCCTGCGGTTTGCATCGCTCTGGTGGGTTGATTTTGGCCGATACGCCAGCCCGCATGGAATGGTTGAAGATGGCCCATGCCCGTGCGCGCTATTTAGGCCTCGAAACTGAAATGCTTTCCATGGCGGAAGCGAAAAAACTAAATCCACTGCTTGAGGAACAATATTTTGTCGGTGCCATGTTGGATGCCGCAGATGGCAACTTAGACCCTGAAGGCACCACCCATGCTTATGCCAAATCGGCCCGCATTGGCGGCGCTGAGATTTATCAAGGCACGCGGGTTACCGAACTGAACCACCGCGCTGATGGTTCATGGGATGTGATCACTGACAAAGGCAATATTCACGCGGAACACGTGGTAAATTGCGGTGGCCTGTGGGCCCGTGAAGTGGGCCGCATGGTGGGCATTGAACTTCCTGTGCTGGCTATGGAACACATGTATCTGGTTACCGATGAAATGCCAGAGGTTCAGGCTTTCAATAAAGAACATGGCCACGAACTGCCACATATTATCGATTTCAAATCAGAAATTTATATGCGCCAAGAACGTGATGGTTTGGTGCTGGGCACTTATGAACAAGCCTGCAAGCCGTGGAGTGCTAAAAACACCCCATGGGAATTTGGCCGCGAATTGTTGCAGCCAGATTTAGACC
>JANYGE010000313.1 GCA_025362535.1 Hyphomicrobiales bacterium | reverse complement strand
AGGTAATTTTTTTCAGGTGCCTTTTGAATATCTGAAGCACTCATTGATTGTCGAAACATTGCAGGCCGCAGAACGGCAGTGCTCAATCCAACAACCTGCACCCAAAGTTCAAAGTGATCAAAATTAAACCAAAACTTTCCAAGACCATAGCACTTTTTAGCACCTTCGTTTGTCATCAAATAGGCAGCTGTGCCAAAGCTCATTTCATTAACGGCTGCGCGGCCTATTATGGTTTTGCTTTGTCCATCAAAGCCATAGTCAATACAAGAAATTAGATCAAAACCTTCCAAACGCAGCATATCCAGTTGAAAATCCTCCAGGCGGATGCTTGCGATAGAAGCATCCCAATCAATTGGTTCTGCATCATCCTCCAATATCAAAGCTTGTGGAATTTTTTTGGCCAGCATGTCTGCCCAAACAACGCGGTGACTGAGATAACAAGCAATATGGCCACGCAAAGGCAAACGCATATGATCATAAATAACTGCTTTCCACCATGATACTTGCCATAGAAACTTGGCCGCTTTCGCGTCCACAGCACTAATCCGCTCAAACTCTAAACCCAGCGCATTCAACCGCTCTGTCATTTCAGCAAGGCGATCTGGCCTTCGGTCTAGATTGATAAGGTATACTTTCACTTGCCCACCACTTTGTTGCGAATTTTTCGAACTTCATTTGATACCAGCATGTTCCGCGCCGCCCGCAACCAAGGCCGCCTGACGCACCAGAAGATTTCTCCACATATACTCACAGTTTTTTCAAATGATGTCTCAGGTATCAGCTCCGGTTTCCTGAGATCAGAGGCACTGCCAGACTGTTGCCACATCACTGGAAATAGCAGTGCAGTTTTCAATCCAGTTAAACGCGAGAGTAAATCGTAAGTATCAGCCGGAAACCAAAACTTCCCCAAAGATAAACATTTCCGCGCACCAGCTTCAGTAATGATGTAAGCCGCAGCACCCGATGTTTGAATGTTGTAAAGCTGACGACCAAGAAGTTTGCGGCTTGTTGACGGCGCTAATGATTGTCTGAAATCAGTTGCCTCCAAGCGCAGCAACTCAAGTCCAAGGTCTGCTAACCTAACACCAAGAATGGCGGGATCCCAATCAGTAGACACCGCGTCATCTTCAAACACCAGAGCTTGCGAAATCTGATCATCAACAATTTTTTGCCACACAAATCTGTGGCTTTGATAACACCCAATGACGCCAGCAGAAGGCCGCGCCATGAAATTAAAAATAATGGCCTTCCACCAAGCAACCAGATGCAGTGTTGGGTTAAGCTTGCCATCAAAAGCACTGATACGTTCAAACTCCAAACCCAACGCATTTAATCGCTCAGTCATTTCAACAAGACGATCTGGCCGCCTGTCAAGATTTATTAAAAATATTTTCAAGTGTCCAAATCATTTCGCGTGCAAATCAGACTCACAATAGGCAGTCGACAATCTTAAGTGCAACCAAAATAAAATCGAGCTATGGTATGCACTGCTCGCAATTCAACTCTCGTGAAAGCATTATAAGTGCATAACATCCTCATCACCGGCGGTGCTGGCTATATCGGCAGCCACACGGCCAAGGCCATCATGAAGGCAGGTTTCCAGCCTATCGTTTATGATAATCTTTCGCGCGGGCATAAAGAGCTAGTGAAATTTGGTCCCCTCGTGGTGGGTGATTTGCACGACACGGCAAAACTCAAAACCACGCTCGAAAAATATCAACCTGTAGGCTGCATTCATTTTGCAGCTTTTGCCTATGTGGGTGAAAGCGTTTCCGATCCCGGCCTCTATTATCGCAACAATGTTCTCGGCAGTTTAAACTTGATCGAAAATTTGCGCCTGAGCGGCGTCAACAAAATTGTGTTCTCTTCCACTTGCGCCACCTATGGCCAGCCTGAGGTGGAATTGATTTCCGAATCCTGCCCGCAGAAACCCATCAATCCCTATGGCCACTCCAAATTAATGGTCGAACAAATGTTGAAAGATTTCGATGTGGCCCATGGTTTGAAATCCGTGGCCTTGCGCTATTTCAATGCTTGCGGTGCTGATGCCGAAGGCGAGATTGGCGAGATGCATGATCCTGAGCCACACTTAATCCCGCGTGTCATCATGGCAGCCCAAGGCAAAATTCCTCACATTGATGTGATGGGCACTGATTATCCCACACCAGATGGCACCGCCATCCGCGACTATATCCATGTCGAGGATTTAGCCCAGGCCCACGTGCAAGCGATGGCCTATCTGCTGAAAGGCGGTGCCAGCGATGCGTTCAACTTGGGAACTGGTAAGGGCAACTCAGTGAAAGACGTTATCCAGGCCGTGCGCCGCGCCTCCAACCGCGAAGTGCCCGTAAACTATATAGCCCGCCGCGCGGGTGACCCAGCTCATCTGGTCGCTGATAACAGCAAAGCCAAACGTGTGCTGGATTTTAACCCAAGATATCTGAATCTCGAAGAGTCAGTGCTAACGGCGATGAGATGGCATGAGCGAAGAGACCAATCTTTTAAGACGACGTCTTAATTTAGACATTCTGAGTTTCAACCTTGAAACACCGTCAAATGAACTCAATCCAAAAAATTGCTTAAAGAGAGCGTCGTCTTTGTGGAGCAACTGCGCAAATTCGGAATAGCCAGAATATTTGGCC
>JANYGE010000237.1 GCA_025362535.1 Hyphomicrobiales bacterium | reverse complement strand
GTTCGCTCGCATTGCAAATGCCAATGTTTGAGGAAGCTGTCGCAATTACTGAATGGCGGCGCGGTGAAAAGGGCTGGCACATGGTGCCATCGACCACTGTTAAGCTTCCCGAGAATGAAGAAGAAACCTGGAAGGCGTGTGTTCTGGGCTTACGTGATTACGTCGATAAAAACAAATTCCCCGGTGTGGTGCTGGGGCTTTCGGGAGGCATTGATTCTGCTGTGGTGGCTGCCATGGCGGTTGATGCGCTTGGAGCCTCTCGCGTTCATTGCGTGATGTTGCCTTATGAATATACCAGCGAAGACAGTTTGGTGGATGCCAAGGAATGCGCAGGCTTGCTGGGTGTGCGTTATGATATTGTCCCGATCATCGAACCGGTTGAAGGTTTTCTCTCAGCACTTGGCCCCATGTTTGCGGGCACCAATTCTGGCGTGACGGAAGAGAATTTGCAGTCGCGCTCGCGCGGTGTGGTTCTGATGGCGATCTCGAACAAATTTGGTTCGATGGTTCTCACAACGGGAAATAAATCTGAGATGAGTGTGGGCTATGCGACACTCTATGGCGATATGAATGGCGGGTTTAATCCGATCAAAGATGTTTATAAAATGGAAGTCTATCGCTTGGCGGCATGGCGCAACACGCACGCCCACGTGATTCCTGAACGCATCATCACCAAAGCGCCAACGGCAGAGCTGCGCCCCAATCAAACCGATCAAGATTCACTCCCGCCTTATGCTGCGCTGGATGATATTCTGGAAGGCTTGGTGGAGCGTGAACAAACGCTGGCCGAAATTGCTGAGCGCGGACATGAGCCAACCTTGATCAAACGCATTCAACACATGCTCTATGTGGCCGAATATAAGCGCCGCCAAGCCGCACCGGGTGTGAAGATTACACGGCGCAATTTTGGACGCGATAGAAGATATCCGATTACCAATGGGTTTAGGGATTCGGAAAAGTAGATATTATTCGAGGATAAATTGTGGATAAAAAATTTGCCCTAGAACTTGCAATGAAGCGAGCTGAGTCTTGGTTTAGCATCCATGCTGATCAACGACTCAAGTTGAGAATTACGGTTGGAATTACGGTGACACCCCACTTAATTACGGTGACACCCTACTTAATACAATTCTAAACCACCGGAATTACGGTGACACCCCACTTAATACAATTCTAAACCACCGCTTCAATTTCGCTGAGAGTGAATTTTTGTTATTTGATAAGCTATCGTTGAAACTGAATTCATCCCCTCACTCTTGGTGTCGTAAGAATTCTCAGGCTTGGGGGCTTGACAATGTTCCTTGTTTGTTCTAGTGCTGAAACAAGGAGAATTTGCGCCATGGATTGGGCCAGAGCTGTTGACATAAACCGAATTGCTCTCACCCGCGTTATCGCGGAAATTTTTGCGCTGATTGGTTTGGCTGCTGGCGGGCCTTTGCCACATCGTCTTTATCTGGCCGCAGAGCGCCTGTTGCGGCCCACTGAATCGGCTGTGCGACGCCTCATCATTATTGCAGCGCGTGGTCTTGTTGTGAAGCCGTCAGTGTCGCGCGTCTGGCCGAAAGGCATGGTGATAAATGCTGGTGTAAAAAGGAAGATTTCATTTGCCCTTTTCGATGCCCGCAAGAGGTTTCATTTTATCGAACCTGAAAAGCCTTGGCTCGTGATGGTCAAGACCTATTCTAGCAATCCCTTTAATCCATTTGAACGATACAATCAGCAGCACGCCCAAGAACCAGCTGACCGCGATTATACTCTCAGTCTTTCGCGAAGATTGGCGGCAGTCAAACAGGCTCTCGAAACTTTGCCGCAGCAAGCAAGCCGCATGGCCCGCTGGCAAGCCAAGCGCAAAGCGATGGACAAGCTCAAATTCAAATCGCCCTTGCGCCCGGGTCATCCGCCGGGTTACCGCGATAAGTCGCACTTGGAAATCGACCTCGTCCTCACCGAATGCCACGCGCTTGCGTGGGATGTTCTCAGCGAAAATTCATCTTGAGTGGCGCTCGACATGTTTGGGCAAACTATCATCCCAGCAAAAGTCGGGACCCATACTCATGGGTTCACGGCCAGAATTCGGGTTCTAACTATATATTTCCACGCTAGCCTGTGCCGCTTCTGAATAGCGATTGCCATGGGCAAAGCCGACGGGCAGAATTTCTTCGATCTCTTTCAAATCCTGTGGCGTTAGATTGATCTTTGCCCCTGCAATGTTAATGGCCAAGTGCTCCGCGGTTCGGGTTCCGGGAATAGGGATGAGGTGATCGTGCTGATGCAGAATCCACGCCAATGCCAAACTTGCTGGTTTCCAGCTGCGCGCTCTTGCGTAGGATTTGAACTTCTCGGTCTCCACCATGTTGAAACTATAATTTGGTTCTTGGAATCTTGGCAGTGAGCGGCGGAAATCGGTGGGTTGCAGCTTATCAATATCTATCACCACATCGCTCAGGGTGCCACGCGCCAGCGGTGAGAACGGCACGAATGCCGTTCCCAATTTTTTGCACGTTTGCACCATGCCCAATTCTGGCAGTCGGCACCATAACGAGTATTCACTTTGAACAGCGGCCACATGACCCACGCGACTTGCACGCATGAGCGAGGCTGGCGAGATTTCAGAAAAACCAATGGCTTTTATTTTTCCCTGACTTTTAAATTCTAATAATGTTTGCATCACATCTTCGATAGGCAAATCAAATTGGCGGCGATGGATATAATAGAGGTCAACGCTCTCCAGCCCAAGGCGCTGTAAGGATGAGTTAAGGCAATCAGTGAGATATTTCTTGGAGTTGTCCACACCGCGCGGGGTGGGAACAATGCCGCCCTTGGTGGCAATAGTGAAGCGCTTTCTGGCTGTGGGATTTTTTCGGAAATAATCGCCGATCACAGTTTCAGAAATATAGGGGCCATAGATAAGCGCTGTGTCGATAAAGTCCACGCCACTCTCAAGTGCTAAATCCAATGTGCGGTGGCTTGTCGCTGCATCTGTAGCACCCGAAGTTCCGGCGAAACTCATGGCACCCAAGCCAATTTCGCTCACCATGGGGCCGCCTGCCCCCAATTGCCGTTTTCTCATTATTTTATCTCCATTCTTGACTGATTACATATAGATCGCTACCGCTTTGCGCCATGAATATAGTTCGCTTTGCACCCTCCCCCACCGGCCGCATTCACATTGGCAATGCTAGAGCCGCCCTGCTCAATTGGTTGTTTGCCCTGAAAACGGGCGGGCAATTTATTCTGCGTTATGATGACACGGACACGGCCCGCTCCACGCAGGAATTTGCTGATGGCATTGCCCGTGATGTGGATTGGCTCGGCATTAAGCCGCATCGCATAGAATGGCAATCCAAGCGCTTTGACCGTTACGACCAAGTGGCTGATGATTTGCGCGCCCGTGGATTTCTTTATCCCTGCTATGAAACCGCTGATGAGTTGGACCGCCGCCGCAAGCGCCAGCAGGCGCGCGGGCTGCCGCCCGTTTATGATCGCGCTGCGCTGAAGCTGACCAAGGAGGAAACCGAAGCGTTTCTGGCGGAGGGCCGCAGGCCGCATTGGCGTTTTAAATTGAAGCATGAAGATGTGACATGGGATGATATGATCCGTGGTCCGGTGCATATCAATTCTTCCACACTCTCTGATCCCGTATTGATCCGTGAAGATGGCACTTATCTCTACACCCTGCCTTCGGTGATTGACGATATTGATTTCAACATCACCCATGTGATCCGTGGTGAAGATCATGTGGTGAATACGGCCGTGCAAATTGAAATCAGCGAAGCCATTTCTGGCG
>JANYGE010000144.1 GCA_025362535.1 Hyphomicrobiales bacterium | reverse complement strand
TGTTGCGCGCAAAGCGTCTGGCCGCATGTTGTTCAGGCTATTTGACACACGCAAAAGATTTGATTTCATCAAAGTCGAAAATCCCCTTTTGGTTTATGTCAAAACCTATACGCGCAATCCCTTTAATCCGTTTGACGCCATGTATCAGCGACGACCGGAGGAATTGGCAGTCAACACACGTGCGAGCCAACTGTGCCGCAGATTGGCGGCTGTAGCTCTTGCGCTTGAAACAATTCCGCATCAAGCGCAGCGCTTGGCGCGTTGGCAGCAACGGCGCAAAGTGATGGAGAATCCCAAATTCACCTTGCCCTTGCGCCCCGGCCCGCCGCCAGGTTTTCGCGTCAAACCAAAAGCCGAAGTGGATTTTGTTCTGCAAGAATGCCATGTGCTCGCGTGGGATGCGTTGCGCGAGGATTCATCTTGAGCGCACTCCACGACTTTCAACACGACAGTCATTCTGGCGAAAGCCGGAACGCAAACGCATGTTTCGGTGAAACCTCGCTCAAATCAAGTAGACCATCTTCACACCTTCGCAGGAATGAATGGTGGGCGGTGCAGGATTCGAACCTGCGACCCGGTGATTAAGAGTCACCTGCTCTACCAACTGAGCTAACCGCCCGTTCTTTTCAGAACGATGGCCCTGCGAAGGGCAGGGCCAGTGGCGCTTCGTATAAGCACCGCTTTATTGTTTGTCTAGCCTTTTAAGGCACATTTCTCACGGCACCTTTGGCAGCACTGGTAGCAAAAGCGGCATAGGCGCGGAGCGCTGTTGTCACTTTGCGTGGGCGGGATTTTACGGGCGTCCACGCAGCTTTGCCACGGGCCAATTGAGCGGCACGGCGGGCTTCGATTTCGCCCTCAGCCACGGCCAGATTGATGGTGCGGTTGGGAATGTCGATCTCGATCACGTCCCCTGTATTCACCAGTGCGATCAAACCGCCTTCTTCGGCTTCCGGTGAAACGTGACCGATTGAGAGGCCTGATGTGCCGCCAGAGAATCTGCCATCGGTGATGAGGGCGCAGGTTTTGCCGAGGCCTTTGGATTTAATATAGCTGGTAGGGTAAAGCATTTCCTGCATACCGGGGCCGCCGCGTGGCCCTTCATAACGGATCACCACCACATCTCCGGCTTTCACTTCGCCATTTAAAATTCCAGCCACAGCTGTGTCTTGGCTTTCAAACACTACGGCAGGGCCGGTGAATTTTAAAATGGATTCGTCCACACCAGCGGTTTTCACAATGCAACCATCTAAGGCGATATTGCCTTTGAGAACGGCCAAGCCGCCATCTTTGGAGAAGGCGTGTTCCACCGAACGGATCGCTCCATTCTCACGGTCCATATCCAAATCATCCCAACGCCGCGATTGGCTGAAGGCGGTTTGCGATGGAACCCCACCTGGTGCTGCAAGAAAGAAATCATGCACGGACTTGGAACTGCTGCGCGTCACGTCCCAGTGGTTGATCGCAGCCCCCAATGTGGTTGAATGCACGGTTGGCAATTCACCGTGAATGAGGCCCGCTTTTTCCAACTCACCAAGGATCGACATAATGCCGCCCGCCCGGTGCACATCTTCCATATGAACATCTGATTTAGCCGGAGCGACTTTGCAAATGCACGGCACGCGGCGGCTGAGGCGATCAATATCATCCATAGTGAAATCAATGCCGCCTTCATGGGCCGCAGCAAGAATGTGCAACACCGTATTGGTGGAACCGCCCATAGCAATATCCAGCGTCATGGCATTTTCAAAGGCCTTGAAGGAAGCCACATTGCGCGGGAGCACGCTCTCATCATTCTGCTCATAATAACGCTTGGCAATATCAACGATGAGATGCCCCGCTTCGAGAAACAGGCGCTTGCGATCAGAATGCGTAGCGAGCGTGGAACCGTTACCGGGCAACGAGAGGCCAAGCGCTTCAGTGAGGCAGTTCATTGAGTTGGCGGTGAACATGCCGGAGCACGAACCGCATGTGGGGCAGGCGGAGCGTTCAATCACTTCCACTTCCGCATCGGAATATTTATCATCAGCAGCGGCCACCATGGCATCCACTAAATCAAGCGCCTTGGTTTTACCTGAAGGGGCCAGATATTTGCCCGCTTCCATGGGGCCACCAGAAACGAACACAGCAGGAATGTTCAACCGCATGGCTGCCATCAGCATACCGGGGGTTATTTTATCGCAATTGGAAATGCACACCATGGCATCGGC
>JANYGE010000192.1 GCA_025362535.1 Hyphomicrobiales bacterium | reverse complement strand
AATGGTGATCCTGGTGAATGGCGACATGAGAACCTCTTTTCCATTCAAATTTTAATAGCACAAAAGGACGGTGTTAGGAATTTTCACGAGTTTGCCCCTGCACCGGTAAATCATTGCTCAAGTACCAACGTTATTTGAGGAGCAGCCAACCCCGCATTTATGACCAGCTTAAGCAAGGTGAGGACTAAGTTTCTCCGATCATGATACCTAAAGCACAAAAACCAGATCTCTTCTTAATCTTCGAGATTGAGCGACTGCACTTCTTTGGCGGTGAGCTTGATGCCCAATGCGGGAAGTGTTGTGGCGATTTCTCCCGGGCTTCGTGGCCCCACAAGCGCGAGGGAGGGGAAGCTTTGTGCCAGCACCCATGCCGTGGCAATGTTATGGGATGAGACGCCATACTTGGTAGCGAGCTTCTCGGCCCGAGCGCGCCGTTCAGCATTGGCGGGGCTGCCAAAACAAGTTTCCGGGCTTGTGTCTGCGGGCAATCTGTTGCGCAAAACCTCCGGCAAGAAATAGCCCCGCGCCTGAGACGACCAACTGATATGCGTTGTATTGCTAGTGCGTAGGAACGCAAGAGTATCAGAATTATTTGACGTCACACAACCATCCCAAACCGGCTTTTCCATAACAGCCAGCGAGAGATTGTTGTTGAGGATGGTGAGCGGTTTTAGTCCCCTTGCCGCCGCATAGGCATTGGCTTCTTTCATCCGCGCTACTGACCAGTTTGAACCACCGAAGGCCCCGATGCGACCAGCCTTGTGCAAGCGGTTCAACGCATCCACAAATTCACCAACAGGCACTTTAAGATTGTCGCGGTGCATGATGTAGATAGGTGCGTGGGTAAGCCCCAATCGCTCCAGCGAGATATCAAGCTGCGCTTCAATCGCCCGCGGCGTGCAGTAGGGCGTATGTGCGCCTTTAACGATGGTGATTATATCTTTGGCCACACCGCGATTGGCAATCCATTCGCCCAAGATCTTTTCATGACGGCCCCCGCCATAGACAAAGCCCGTATCAAAGGCGTTGCCACCCGCCTCCATCCAAGCGTCCCAAACGAGAGCGCCCGAAGCAATGTCGTCTTTATTATCGCAGCCAATAACCAATTGGCTGATCGGCGTTGCAAGATCAGCAATCTTGATCTTTGGAATTTTCGGCAAGCCTGTGGGCAACACCGACGGAGTTCTGCGATTCGTTTTGCTACTTTCGCTGAAAGTCACATAGCCAAGCTCGGCGCGCCACCGATCCAACACGGCGTTGTTGCCAATGCTATCGGCCCAGCTCATTGCAGGGTACGGGGCCTGTTTGAAACCTCCGGCAATTGCCCTGCTGGCGAGTTCAGCCTCAAACGAGAAAAGCATATTGGGATTCTTGATTTCCTCTGTGCGGCTCTTGCCCGCGACGGTGACGATGATTCTGGAATCCGAAGGTCCAGCATTTCGCCCGGGAACCCACGGATCAACAACCTCAATCGAGCCGTTTTCGCCTAAAATGATTGCATTGTTGTCCATTGAGCGCGCAACAGCGCAGGCGATTTCGGCGGTGATGCCACTCGCAAATGTCAAAAGTCCATAGGCCACTTCGTCAACACCAGTTTGACCCATAAGGCCTGTGCCTTTGACGGCAACGGGTTCGGCAATGGGCAGGCCCTGTGCCGCGCCGGCAATTAATCGGGCCAGTGAAACAGGATAGCCGCCGACATCGAGAATTCCACCGCCACCAAGGCTACGATCATAAAGCCGCGAGTTAGGGTTAGGCTTCGACATAAACCCAAAGCTGGTCTTGATGTGCAACACCTTGCCGATTTCACCTGCAGCAATGATCTCCAGTAATCGCGCGATCTGCGGGTGACAGCGATACATAAACGCTTCCATGAAGAATGTGCCGCATTGCTCGGCAACTTCTGTCACTGCGACAACTTCAGCGGCATTCATGCCTGCTGGTTTTTCGACCAGAACGGCCTTTCCCGCTCGCATGGACTTGATGGCCCACTCCGCGTGCCAGGGATGGGGCGTTGAAATATAGATTGCGTCGACGTCTTTGTCAGCGAGCAGTGCTTCATAGGTGCTGTGGCGTTTCTCCGCCTTCACCTTGTTGCGATCACCGAAAGAGGCTCGGCGTTCAGCCGACCGACTGGCCAGCGCTACGAGCTCGCCAGATTGAGCTTGTGCCAATCCATCAGCGAAGTTCTGGGCAATATTGCCGGGGCCCAAGATTCCCCAACGGATACGATTCATATTCATTCTCCAATTTCCAATAGCTATCTGACGCGCTGGCCTGCCTGATCGAAAAGCAGGGCCTTTGCAGGATCAATGCGGGCTTCAAATTTCTGGCCAGCTTTGAGGCCCCGGCCTGAGCCTGTGGCCACGGTAATCAAGTCGCCGCTGCCATTGCCTGCATAAACAAAGGATTCACCACCCAAGTGTTCAATCAGCTCAACATTCAATTTGAATTTGAGGGCACCAGTGTTG
>JANYGE010000191.1 GCA_025362535.1 Hyphomicrobiales bacterium | reverse complement strand
CCCTTATCAACCATCATCGATGAAGCTTGGCTGAAACTCATGGGGCGCTTGAGCGGCTGATTGTCTTCGCCATAAATTTGCATTGAATTGCGCGTGAGAACAACCCAGTCACCGTCTTCCAGATAGGTAATCCGGTTGGTGAAAGGTGAAAGGGCAATAGCATCAGAACCCAAAAACATTTGGCCATCACCATGGCCAACAGCAAGCGGCGGACCATTGCGTGCACCAATCATCAAATCATTTTCGCTTTTGAACATAATCGCCAAAGCAAAAGCGCCACGAAGGCGGCCAAGCACTTTTTTGACCGCTTCAATCGGCGCAAGCCCCTTGGCCCGCGCCTGCGCCAACAAATGTGCCACAACTTCAGTATCGGTCTGCGTTGCGAATTTGAATCCTGCTGCCTCAAGTTCAAGCTTTAGTTCTTGGAAATTCTCGATAATGCCATTGTGGACAATCACCACATCACCAGAAATATGCGGATGCGCATTGGTTTCATTTGGCACGCCATGGGTGGCCCAGCGCGTGTGACCAATGCCACTGTGGCCCTGCAATGGGGCATCACGCAAACGATCTTCGAGGTTACGCAATTTGCCAGGCGCACGGCGGCGCTCAATTTGGCCATTTTCAATGGTGGCCACACCTGCCGAGTCATAGCCACGATATTCCAAACGGCGCAACGCCTCAACAATATCAAGTGCTACAGGCTTCGTGCCCAAAATGCCAACAATGCCACACATGTTTTGCCGTCCTTATTTTTTCGCCGCTTTGCGCGCTGCTTTAACTGTCCGATATTTCTTGGCCCATCCGGCCTTAATTTCTTGCGGGGTTCGCGATAGTGCCAAAGCATCTTCTGGCACATCTACCGTTATCACGCTGCCTGCCGCAATGTTCACACCATTTCCAATTTTTACAGGCGCTATCAAAGCGGTGTTCGAACCCACAAAAACTTTCTCACCAATTTCGGTGAGATGTTTTTCATAGCCATCATAATTGCAAGTAATGGTGCCTGCCCCAATATTGCTGCCTGCCCCCACAATCGCATCACCAATATAGGTCAAATGATTGGCCTTCACACCCTTGCCAATTTTAGATTTTTTAATTTCGACAAAATTGCCGATATGCACTTCAGCACCAATCTCAGCTCCTGGCCGCAGACGCGCAAATGGGCCAATCCGTGCACCCTCACCAATCACCGCACCTTCAATATGAGAGAACGCCAAAATTTCCACACCATTGCCAACAGAAACACCAGGGCCAAACACCACATTGGGTTCAATCACCACGTCTTGTCCGAGGCTCGTATCGGCTGAAAAGAAAACCGAAGCAGGATCAACCAGTGTAGCGCCTGCCAACATAGCTTTGGTGCGGCAGCGATTTTGAAAGCCCTCTTCAATGGTCGAAAGTTGCACGCGGTCATTCACACCCGCCACCTCCGCTTCATCACACACTGAAAGCGCCACCGCAAATCCTGCATCGGCTGTGAGGCCGACGAGGTCGGTGAGATAATATTCTTTCTTGGCATTGGAATTATGAAGCTTCGGCAGCAATTGCCACAGAAGCTTGCTATCAATTGCAATAATGCCAGAATTGCACAGCGCTATGCGCTGCTCTTCCGGCGAGGCATCAAGCTGTTCGCGAATAGCCGTAACAGCCTCGCCCGCCATAATCAATCTGCCATAGCCATGCGGGTTCTTTGCCTCAAAGCCCAAAACGGCCATGGGATGAGTTGCATCTATCTTGCTCAGAAGCGCCGTCAAAGTTGTCGTTTGAATAAGCGGCACATCACCATAAAGAACCAGCACAGTTCCATTAAAACCCAACGCTGCATCGCGCGCCATAGAAACCGCATGGCCCGTGCCCAACCGATCAACCTGAGTTGCAAACTTGCAGTAAGGAAAGAACTTCAAAGATTCGCTGCGGACTATTTCAGCGCTCGGCCCATGCACCACCACTGCTAAATTTGGTGAAAGCCCACCTGCCGCTGCAAGCACATGGCCAAGCATTGTGCGATTGGCAACCTTATGCAAAACCTTTGGCAAAGCCGAATTCATGCGCGTGCCCATACCCGCCGCCAACACCACTATCGCTAGATCAGTCATCATCACCCCATAGGAATCCCGCAAACATTTAGCTGGCAGAGGTATCTAGTCCCTTATAATTATGGCGTTTTTTCAATCTTGGTAAATGAAGCCTAAAAACCGAAATCCGCCCTTGACCATATGTTGCGCCGCAACTATGTTCCGCCCGCTTTCGCGGACTCAATGCAAGTTCGGTGACGTGGGGGCCCATAGCTCAGCGGTAGAGCATCTGACTTTTAATCAGAGGGTCGTGGGTTCGAATCCCGCTGGGCTCACCAACAAAATCAAAAGCTTAACTCAAAAAACAAAAGGCTGAAAACTCTAGCCTTGGGCGATTCAAGGTTTGAGCTCAGAGCACGCCACCAAGTCGCCAGCAATGTGATGGTGAAGGACTATACTTAAATTCCTTAGTCATGAAGTGACAAGCGAACTCCTCACAATGTTTACGGTTCCAAATATACCATCGGGTGTTTGGAGCCGCTGAATTCCGTGCAATATCGTAGGTGCCACCTTTGCATAGCAATTCATAATGATAGGACTTCGATAATGCTTCCCGTTTTAACAGAAATAGCATCCGACCTCGGCTTTCCTGAAGGCCCCGTTATGTTGCCCGATGGCTCAATACTGGTGGTGGAAATTGCCAAGGGCTGTGTGAGCAGCATTGACCCAAAAGGCCATAAGACCATAGTTGCAACACCCGGTGGCGGACCCAATGGTGCAGCGTTTGGCCCAGACGGCTATCTCTATATATGCAACAGTGGTGGATTTGCCTGGACAACTGTCGATGGTCTGTTGATTCCTTCCGGTCAGGCGAGCGACTACAGTGGCGGCAGGATCGAGCGCATAGACATTGAGACAGGAAAAGTAGAGACGCTCTATACGAGCTGTGGCGGATTTCCCCTGAAGGGCCCTAACGATATTGTTTTTGACCGTGATGGTGGCTTCTATTTTACTGATCACGGCAAGAGTCGTCCTCGCGATGTGGATTTCGGTGGCCTCTATTATGCTAAAACCGATGGAAGCTTGATCAGTGCACTCGTGCATCCCATGATTATGCCAAATGGAGTTGGTTTAGCCCCCGATGAAAAAACAATCTATGTGGCCGAAACACGGACTGGTCATTTATGGGCTTTCGATATTCTAGCACCAGGAGTCATTGTAAAACAACCACCTCATGAAAATGGTGGACGTCATCTTTCTGGTCCGGCCGGCTACACCTCATTTGATTCTCTGGCGGTCGAAAGAGATGGTAATATCTGTGTCGCATCTTTAGTTCTGGGTGGCATCAATGTCATTGCACCTGATGGCAAGTTCGTAGAGTTTGTTGCTATGCCTGATCCAATTTGTACCAATATCTGTTTCGGCGGCGCTGACCTCAAGACGGCTTACATTACATTATCTGGCACCGGAAAAATTGTCAGCATGCCTTGGGCTCGCCCAGGTCACCGTCTTAATTTTGATCCGTGTTCACCTTGAACATTGCCTTTTATGCACCAAGACGGTCAGCTTTAGTGGTGGTTCCTTCAATCCCGTGCAACATAAAATGCCCACCAGACCAAGATGGGTTGAAAAGCAAGGCGGGGCGCATGATACCACCAGCTATTTGGGAGGCCAGCCACGGAAATCATGTTGAAGGCGTGGTTGATGTTGGCAGGAAAAACACACACGGCATAAGCCGCTAAACCTATTCCAGCCGCACGGCGCAACTTCGGCACCATCAGGCCAATAGCGCCTGCAATTTCGAGAACTCCGGTGACCATAACGACGGCCTCGGGCCACGGAACAATTTGCGGCACAATGCGCACAAAGCCAGCGGGAGCAGTCAGGTGAAGTATACCAGCCACAACATAGAATGCCGACAATACCCAACGTAAAATCAAGTGAAGGGTAAAATCTTTACGCATCAAATCAGCCTATTCTGCCGGAGATCAGTTTAATGATTAAAATCAAAAGCGGACCGTTATTCAAAGATAATGCGCGGAAAATAAAACGACACGACCCAATTCGGCATATCAACGATTTCACTGATGCGCAGATCGCCACAGACAGAGCAGAGCATATAGGCATCTACTGCATTTAACTTGTAACGCGATGTCAGAAGATCAATCATTCCCGAAACCGCATCCTTGGCACCTTGCATCAAATCGGGCCCGATACCTGTCGTAACTTCATAGCCTTTGGAATCAAGATGACGGGTTACCGGCCCCGGCGTCGTGAATCTTGGAAATGCTAGGTTCGCACCCTTCACCAGCTCCAGCTTTGCTGCAACAGTGCAAGGGCTCTCAATGGCCGTGCCACAAACCTCGCCATCGCCTTGGGCTGCATGAGTGTCACCTAAACTAAAAAGTCCACCTGCCACTTCGACCGGCAAATAGAGTTCGGTGCCAGTAGCAATATCGCGAATGTCAAGATTGCCGCCCATGCGGCGCGGTGGCACCACGGAATGTTGTCCTGCTTCAGCTGGCGCCAACCCGATGGTTCCGCAGAAAGGCTTTAGAGGAATACGCGCACCAGACGTACCAAACAAAGCCGGAGCCATAGATGACACATCATATTTCCAAATATGCAAAGCCGGATCTTTGAACTGATCTGAAAGCAAACCAAAACCTGGAATATTGGCGGTCCAGCCCCAACCTGATGCAGCAAATTCAAGCAGTGTGACTTTAATTGCATCACCAGGTTCAGCGCCGTCAATATAGACAGGGCCTGTCACCGGATTCACTTTGCTGAAATCAAGCTTGCTTAAATCAGCCAGTGTTGATTTGGCGTTGAGCTGACCACCACTTGAATCTTGCGTATAAAACTCAATAGTCTCACCTGGTTTTATGTGAATGGCGGGCGCATTGGCATTGTTCCAGCCGTGATGACAGGTGTGATCGTGAATGGTGTGGGTGCATTTCATGTGCCAAAAATGTATCGCTGCGACATAACTGTCAATCACTGAATCGGCATTGCCAGAATTAAAACGGCGCGATAGGCTTTGATACAGGGATAAAATGAAGAGGCTCAGAATGCCCGCGTTGAAACAAACTGAAGGCCGCGCAAAGTTCGGCCCGTATGAAACATGGTATCGCATCACGGGCGATCTCAACTCTGGAAAACCGCCTCTTTTTCTGCTCCATGGTGGGCCTGGTGCGGCACATAATTACATTGATGCATATAAATTGCTGGCCCATGATGGCCGCGCGGTAATCCATTATGATCAACTCGGATGTGGCAATTCCACATTGTTGCCAGACAAGGGTGCTGATTTCTGGACCGTGCAACTGTTCATTGATGAGCTCAACAATCTGATTGATCATCTTGGTCAGCGTAAAGCTTTTCATATTCTCGGCCAAAGCTGGGGCGGCATGTTGGGGGCTGAATATGGCACCACACGGCCCGCAGGTTTGAAATCTCTGACGATTGCCAACTCACCAGCCTCTATGGCTTTATGGATGAGCGAAGCAGCGCGCATGCGCTCGCTAATGCCGCAACCCATTCAAGATGCATTGAATAAGCATGAGGCTGCAGGCACCACGGCAAGTGAAGAATATCAAAAAGCGACCATGTGGGTTTATGAGCGGCATGTTTGCCGCGTTGTTCCCTTTCCAACAGAGGTCACAGCCACATTCGATCAAGTGGCGCGCAATCCTACAGTTTATAATGTGATGAATGGCCCCAATGAATTTTTCGTCGTGGGCACGCTCAAAACATGGAGCGTTATCGACAGGCTGCATCTCATCAACGTGCCAACCTATGTGTTGTCTGGCTATTATGATGAGGCAACGCCCGTCTGTGTGCAGCCTTTTAAAGACAAGATTAAAGGTGCCATCGCCGAAATCTATAGTGACTCAAGTCACATGCCGCATGTTGAGGAGCAAGAGCTTTGCATGAAGAATGTGGGCAAGTTCCTCGCCAACAATGATTAAGACAGGGAGAAGAAAATGAAGAAACTACTTATGGCAGGTGTTGCATCTGCATTGCTGGCAGTGGGCGCGATGAGCCCCGCTTCGGCTGAATACATGAAAGAACACCGTGGCGGCACCATGCGCATTCTAGCCCATGCTGCGGCAGGAACAGTTGATCCACATATCAATTACACTTTGCAATATTGGCAAGTTTTCCAATCGCTTTATGACGGCTTGATCGGCTTTCAAAAAGCCCCAGGCGCTGAAGGTTTTGTGAAAGTTCCTAACATTGCTGAAGCTTTTCCAGAGCCAACCAATGATGGCAAAACCTATGTGTTTAAAATTCGCAAAGGCATTAAGTTTTCGAATGGCAAAGAGCTTGGCGTGAAGGATGTTGTAGCTTCCTTGCAGCGCATTTTCAAAGTGTCGAGTCCAACGGCTGGTGGATTTTATTCAGTCATCGTTGGCGCTGATAAATGCTTGAAGGATGCCGCAAATTGCACACTTGAAGGTGGTGTGATCGGCGATGAAGCCGCGGGCACAGTCACCATAAATTTGGTGCGTGCAGATGCCGAAATTTTCGACAAATTGGCTCTGCCGCATGCAGCCATAGTCCCAGCAGATTCACCCATGACTGATGTGGGTTCGAATCCTTTGCCCAGCACTGGTCCCTATATGATTTCGGCCTATGATCCCAATAAGGGCATGACGCTGACACGCAATCCGAACTTCAAAGTGTGGAGCGAACAAGCCCAGCCGGATGGTTATCCTGATGTGGTGCAATATGATTTCGGCCCCACCGAGGAAGCGCAAGTGACTGCCATTCAAAATGGTGAAGCTGATTGGATGTTTGATGAAGCACCAGCAGATCGTTTGGCTGAAATGGGCACCAAGAACAAAGACCAGGTGCATGTCACTCCGCTCACCGCTTGGTGGTATTTGCCATTCAACAATAACTTGGCGCCCTTTGATAATATCAAAGCCAGACAGGCTGTGAACTTCGCACTTGATCGCAAGGCGCTGGTGAATTTATTTGGTGGCCCCGTATTGGCCGCACCTGTGTGCCAAGTTTTGCCACCCGGCTTTCCTGGTCATGTTGACTATTGCCCCTACACCAAAGACCCTGGTGCAAAATGGTCAGCCCCTGACATGGAAAAGGCCAAGCAGCTGGTTGAGGAATCCGGCACCAAAGGCCAGAAGGTTTCCATTGTGGTGGAAGATAAGGCCGTTGCCAAATCAATCGGCGTTTACCTGCAAAGCGTTCTCACCGAAATTGGTTATGTGGCAGATGTGAAGCCGATTTCGCCAAATATTCAGTTTACCTATATTCAAAACACTAATAATAAAGTGCAGTTGTCGGTAACGCAGTGGTATCAAGACTATCCAGCAGCATCTGACTTCTTGAATATTTTATTTGGCTGCGCCAGCTTCACGCCGGGTTCTGATAGCTCAATCAACATCGCAGGCTATTGCAACAAGGAAGTCGATGCGAAGATGCAAGCAGCCCTTGCACTGGGTGTGACCGATCAAGAAGGTGCGAATAAACTGTGGGCGGAAGTGGATAAGGCTGTGACGGATGATTCCGCTGCCGCCGCCCTGTTCACACCAAAACATTTGGATTTCGTGTCAAAGCGTCTTGGTAACTTCCAATTCAACTCACAATATTATTGGATGGTAACACAGTCTTGGGTGCAATAAGGCGCTCAAATTTTGTCTGATGTTACGTTAAACACAACACGCAAAAGCCGTGGCCCTTGGGCCACGGCTGTTCGCCGCCTTATGCGGGATCGTGCGGCCATGGCAGCGTTATTTTTGTTTCTGATTATTTTAGGCATGTGTCTT
>JANYGE010000166.1 GCA_025362535.1 Hyphomicrobiales bacterium | reverse complement strand
GTTGAATAGACATAGACGATGAGCAAATAGGTTTGCAGTGCTGCGGGCGCAAAGCCCAAAACGAAAGCTGGCGTTGCCGTGAAGGCACGTAAAATCATAATCTCGATCACATGCATGCGCGTACCCGCAATCCAATCCAATGATTGAGCAGAATGATGCACGGAATGGAATTTCCACAAGGCCGGCACAGTGTGAAACCCCCGGTGCAGCCAATATTGCATGAAATCAGTGATGATCATGATGGCGATGACTTGGACAATGTAAGACAGCGCGAAAATCCAAGCCCGCAAATCATTGAACCATCCGGTAGCGATCAAATAATTTGAAGGAGCCAGTGTTGTGAAGCTTAGGATCTGCACAAACATCGAGCTTAGGAAATAATAGAATAAGTCCTCGCGCCATTCGGTGCGAAAAACGGCTTGACCATCGGTGTGGGGGAAGAAGCGTTCCAGCGGAATGAACAAGATGCCGCCGAAAACCAAATTGAGGATGAAGAAGTCGACTCCGAAATAAATGTGTTGACCGCCACTCAGATCACCAATTTGAGGCAAGGCTCCCCAGAGCGAAGCTGCCAGCGTGAATAATACTGCCAATGTACCAAGTAGTTTGTTGGCGCGCAGAACCAGACTGATGCAGGCTAGGCCAAAGGCTGCAAGCATGATGGCAAAGAGAGTGGGTTTGGTCCAGCTTGACTCGTGCAGCAAAGCGAGCTGTGGAACACTGAACAAGCCGGGTTGGCGCATGACCAACACGATGGCCAAAGCAGCACAACTTAACGCTAAGGCCAAAGTGCCAGCAAACCAGCCAGTGCCAAACACGCGAAGCTCGGGCGGGGATTCAAGCTCTGCGCGTAGTTTCTTACGAAGTGACATGCCCCTGCTCCCCTATGAGATTTGCCTGAGAATGTGCGAGTTATGGTTAGCGAATGGTTAACAGAGCTCTCTGACTTCCATCAGAAAACCTATTCCGCAGCTTCCGCAGCTTCCTCATCTTCCCAAGTGCGTGGGCGTGACGCCAATTCCTTTTTCAACTCTTCGGCCACAAGGAACGAGAGTTCCAAGGCTTGGGCTGCATTCAAACGTGGGTCACAGAACGTGTGATAGCGATCATTGAGATCTTCATCACGCAGAGCACGTAGGCCACCTGTGCATTCGGTCACGTCCTTGCCCGTCATTTCCACATGAACGCCACCCGCATGCGTGCCTTCAGCCTGATGCACGCCCATGAAGCGGCGCACTTCGGTCATGATTGCATCGAAGGGGCGGGTCTTATACCCCGAGGCCGCCTTGATGGTGTTGCCATGCATCGGGTCGCAAGACCATACAACAACGCGGCCTTCACGCTTCACGGCTTTGATCAAATCTGGCAAATGCTTTTCAACTTTGTCGGCCCCGAAGCGGGCAATCAAAGTCAAACGGCCGGGCTCATTTTCCGGGTTGAGAACATCGATCAGTTTGATCAGCTCATCCGGCTTCAGAGATGGACCACATTTCAGACCAATCGGATTCTTAATGCCACGCGCAAACTCCACATGGGCATGATCAAGCTGTCTTGTGCGATCACCGATCCACAGCATATGGCCGGATGTGGCGTAATAGTCGCCGCTGGTCGAATCCGTGCGGGTCATCGCCTGCTCATAACCGAGCAACAATGCTTCATGGCTGGTGAAGAAATCCGTAGAGCGCAATTGCGGGGCGGTTTCAGCGGTGATACCGCAAGCTCGCATGAAGCTCATGGATTCAGTGATCCGGTCTGCCAGTTCTTGATACTGTTCAGATGCAGGAGAATCTTTCAAATAGCCCAGCGTCCATTTATGCACATGCTCAAGGTGGCTATGCCAATCTTGAGCATGTGCATAAATGGACGCTGGGCTATTTGAAAGATTCTCCTGCGTCTGAACAGTATCAAGAACTGGCAGACCGGATCACTGAGTCCATGAGCTTCATGCGAGCTTGCGGTATCACCGCTGAAACCGCCCCGCAATTGCGCTCTACGGATTTCTTCACCAGCCATGAAGCATTGTTGCTCGGT
>JANYGE010000134.1 GCA_025362535.1 Hyphomicrobiales bacterium | reverse complement strand
CAGTATCAGTCGTGTCAGCAGTCTCATTCATCTCAAGCGTAGCAGTCATGTCATCACACCGAACAGTTCGGTCTTGTATGTAGCAACACAATCTGTTATTAGCAAGTATGAACTGAACCGTTCGGTCCGATTTTTAGTGATGAGTTTTGCCAAATGTCCAATGTTGCCCTCAAAATAGCCCCTGCACCCACACATGTTGCCCCTCAAGCTGCCCCCCAAGCGGCAGCGCCACCACAACCAGTTTCAACCAAACCGCGCAAATCGAATCGCCGCCGCATTATCATGGGCACCGTGTTGCTGATCGCCCTGCTCGCCGCAAGCAAATATGGCTATGATTATGTACAAGTGGGGCGTTTCCAAATTTCAACTGATGATGCCTATGTGCAATCCGATGTCTCACAACTCGGCGCTAAAGTGGCAGGCTATATTGCGGCTATTCCGGCTGAAGAAAACGCCGTTGTAAAAGCCGGCGACATTATCGTGAAGCTCGATGATGGCGATTATAAATTGGCTGTGGCCGCTGCTGAAGCCCATCTTGAAACCCAGAAATCAATAATCGCCACAATCGCCGAACAGGTGAAGGCGCAAGATGCGCAGATCAGTGCAACTCTGGCCCAATTGGAAAGCGCTAAAGCCACCGAACTCAACGCCGTGCAAACCCAAAACCGTGCCAGCCAATTGGTAAAAAGCAATATCGGCAGCCAACAGTCCTTTGATGATGCCACACGGCAGCGCGCCACGGCGGCTGCCAATGTGCTGGTGGCGCAAGCCAATATCGAAGCGGCTAAAGCTCAAACTGGCATTCTCAATGCCAAGAGCACCGAAGCCCAAAACACCCTGAATGAACTCAGCATTGCCCTGGAAAAGGCCAAGCGTGATTTAAGCTTCACTGAAATCAAAGCTCCTTTTGATGGCATTGTGGGCAATCGCGCTGTGCAAGTGGGCCAATATGTGAGCCCCGGAACCCGGCTGATGGCTTTGGTGCCCGCTTCTGCATCTTTTATTGAGGCCAATTTTAAAGAAACCCAGATTGCTGAAATTCACCCCGGCCAAAAAGCCTTGATTAAAGTGGATGCTTTCGCAGGGGAAACTTTTGAAGGCAAAGTAGTGAGCCTGTCTCCTGCTTCCGGTTCAGAGTTTTCACTATTGCCACCAGAAAATGCCACAGGCAATTTCACTAAAATCACCCAGCGCTTGCCGGTGAAGATTGCGGTGCCGCCTGAACTTGCGGCAAAACTGCGCCCTGGTCTTTCCGTTTCGGTCTCGGTTGATAGCCGCGAGGCTGGCCGCTAATCATGGCAACGGCCAGCGCCATAGCACAAGCCGAACCCACCGTTCCGGTGCGGCATATCATTGCCTTTTTCTTTATGGTTTTTGGCATGTTTATGGCCATTCTGGATATTCAGATTGTGTCCTCTTCATTGGCCGAAATTCAGGCCGGCATTTCCGCCAGTGCCGATGAAGTTTCTTGGGTGCAGACAAGTTATCTGATCGCTGAGGTGGTGATGATCCCCCTCTCCGGCACACTCACGCGCATTGTCTCAACGCGCTATCTGTTCGTTGCATCAGCGGCAGGCTTTACCTTGATGAGCTTAATGTGTGCGCTTTCCGGTTCCATTGGTGAAATGATGATCTGGCGTGCGCTGCAAGGCTTTGTCGGTGGCGCTATGATCCCTACGGTATTTGCCACATCATTCTCAATTTTTCCCCCGAAAATGCGCAATGTGATTACCCCCATTATCGGTTTGATCGCAACTTTGGCGCCAACCATTGGGCCAACCATTGGTGGGTATTTGACCGAGCTTTTCTCATGGCACTGGCTGTTTCTGGTCAATATTATTCCAGGCATCGCCGTCACCTTGGGCGCCTGGTTTTTCATTGATTTTGATAAGCCAGATTTTAAACTGATCTCACGTTTTGATTGGGCCGGGCTTGCCCTTCTGGCAGTGTTTCTTGGTACGTTAGAATATGTGTTGGAAGAAGGTGCTAAAGATGATTGGCTGAGCAGCCCGCTGATTTTCAAATTGGCCATAATTTGCATCATCTCAGGTTCAGTATTTTTCTATCGCATGCTCACATCAGAGCATCCTCTGGTGGATTTCAGTGCCTTCAATAATCGCAACTTTGTTTCAGGCTGCATTTTCTCCTTCACCATGGGCATTGGCCTTTATGGTCTCACCTATTTATATCCGGTCTATCTCGCCCGCATTCAGCATTACTCCGCCATGATGATCGGCGAGACCATGTTTGTGACCGGCATAGCCATGTTTCTCACCGCCCCTATTGCAGGCCGCCTTGCCACAAAAATTGATCCGCGGGTGATGATCGGCACGGGCTTTGTTGGTTTTGCCATGGGCACCTGGATGGCTTCGTCCATCACCTCGCAATGGACCTTCAATGAATTGCTGATCCCACAAATCTTGCGCGGTGTTTCGCTTATGCTGTGCATGGTCACCGTGACCAATGTGTCGCTTGGCACATTGTCGCCCACCCAATTAAGGGGCGGCTCTGGCCTGTTCAATCTCACCCGAAATCTAGGTGGTGCTGTTGGCCTTGCCATGATCAACACCATCATGAACCAGCGCATGGATTTGCATTTGGCCAGATTACATGAAGCCGTACATTGGGGCTCGTCTGCGGCAGAACAAACCTTGAATAACATGACAGGTGCATTGGCACCGCTTGGTTCCAATGCAGGCACGGCGGCCTTATCCCGCTTGGCCGGCCTGGTGCGCCAGCAAGCCATGACCATGGCCATTGCCGATTTATTTTATATTTTAACCTGGCTGTTCCTCGGCATCGTCATCATGCTGCCCCTCATGCAAAAGCCCGCCGCACCAAAAGCAGCAGGCGGCGGCGGACATTAAGTTAAGAACGCTCCTATCGTTAATACGAAAGCCCATAAAAAAAGGCCGCCCGAGGGCAGCCTTTCTTAATTCAGTGTGTCTGAGATTATTCAATATCAGGTTTCTTCGCCTTGGCTTTTGGCTGGGTTTTTGAAACCGGAGTTGCATCTTCTTCAGCGGCAATTTCGGCTTGAGCTTCTTCGAACAGGGCTTCAGCGGCAGCGCGGGCTTCGGCGCGTTCTGTTGCACCACTGGCCGAGAGATCTTCGCCACGGGCTTGGGCTGCAGCTTCATCAGCTGAGCGGGCCACGTTCACAGTCACCGGAACGTAAACTTCAGGATGCAAACCAACCTGCACAGTGTAGAGACCAATCGTCTTGATTGGCGCTGCAATGTGAATGTGGTTCTTGTTCACGGTTGAACCCGCTGCGGCTGCGGCTTCTGCCACGTCACGCGCTGATACGGAACCGTAAAGCTGACCTGACTCACCAGCCTGACGGATGATGATAAAGCTTTTGCCTTCGATAGCTTTGGCTTCAGTTTCGGCCAATGCCTTTGTTGCTGCGTTCTTGGCTTCCAGCATAGCGCGGTCGCGTTCAAACTTGGCTTTGTTATTGGCTGTGGCACGAAGAGCTTTGGCATTCGGCAAAAGGAAGTTACGGGCGTAACCATCCTTCACCTTAACCACTTCACCCATTGCGCCCAATTTGGTCACGCGTTCGAGGAGAATAACTTCCATGTGTCTAATCTCCCTTATGCGATTACATATGGCAGCAAGCCGAGGAAGCGAGCGCGCTTGATGGCCTTGGCCAATTCACGTTGCTTCTTCGCACACACTGCAGTGATGCGGCTTGGAATAATCTTGCCACGTTCAGAAATATAACGTTGCAACATGCGAATATCCTTATAGTCAATCTTCGGCGCATTTGGGCCCGTGAAGGGGCAGCTTTTGCGACGGCGGAAAAATGGGCGGCGTGCGCCTTGATCCATAGCCATTACATCACCTCATCCATGTTCATGCTGAAACCAACGTCATCATCGCGCTTGCGATCATCACGGCGGCGCATCATGGCTGATGGGCCTTCTTCCAGTTCTTCAACAGCAATGGTGAAATAACGGATCACATCTTCGCTGATCGACATCTGACGTTCCATTTCTGCAATCGCAGCATGGGGCCCAGAAATGTTCAGGAATGTGAAATAAGCCTTGCGGTTTTTCTTCATGCGGAATGTGAGGGACTTAATGCCCCAATGTTCCACCTTCTCAACCTTGGCACCGCCAGCGCTGAGAACAGCCGTATATTGCTCCAAAAGCGCATCAACCTGCGCCTGTGTCGCATCTTGGCGAACCAAGAATGTGTGTTCATAGAGACCCATTAGGGATCAACCTTTCTTAAGTTTCAACAACCAAAACCACCAGCGCAGAGCCTCTAACGATCCAGGAGAAAGGATAGTTAAGCCGATCAGTAAAGAGCGGAGACACGGGAAGCCGGAACCTCTGTGGTTCCTAGGTTTCTTGCGAAAACCCCTTCCGTTCAGCCCCCAGCGGGTGCCTTCAGATGGGGGGCTTATGGCGGAAGTGGTGAAGCATTGCAAGGGACTAATATTCCCGTTTCGGGCAATTGACGGAACATAAGCCAGCACCCGCCGCTGCCACAGCCAGCACGGTCAAATCTTCCCAAACATGTTGATTGATCTCAAGATGAATCTTCTCTGAGAGCATCCCAAGCCAGAGCGTGACATTCTTTAAGAACGCGGTCGACTTCCTTTGTGGGCTTCTTGCTGTGGCCGGGTGGCGGGCCGGGGCGTAAAGGTGAGGTGAATTTTGGACGCACAATCATTTTGCGCCGCTCCTTCCAGCGCGCCAACCGCAGGGCTTGGTGCGGCAGAGTTTCGATTGCGTGGGCAACCGCAGCCAACCTTCGACATAATTGAAGTGCATTTGGCTGAAGTGCATTTGGGCCGCCATCTTGTTCGGTTGGCCGCGCCTGATAGAACGAGCTGAATGGATTGAAGGGATTGCTCTGATAAGTTCGCACTTTCACGAAGAATGGATTTTCCGCATTGATGAAATCAAACGTCTTGCGTTTGTCAAACAAGGGAAAGGACATTGTTTTGGAACTCTTGCTCAAGATCACCAGTCCCTTTGGCATGGGGCGTTTGACAGTGGGTTTCACAACAAGCCCCCGCGCTGCGATCACAATCAGCCGACGCAGCGCCGATTCCGCCGGACGCAACAAGCGCTCAGCCGCCAGATAAAGGCCGCGCGGCAGGTGGTCCACCGTGCCGCCATTCACCAACCCAAGCAAAACAAAAATCTCCGCCACAATGCGGCTAAGTGCACTTCGGTTGATCTCTACGGCTCTGACCCAATCCATGCAGCGCAAATTCTCCTTGATTTTGCACTAGAACAAAATAGGAACATTGTCAAGAGTGGATAAAGTGATAGCATTGACATCATTGATAGCAATGCTATCATTGCTATATGGCAAGCATGACGATTAGAAATCTTCCCGACGAAACCAAGCGCCTCATCCGAATTCGCGCCGCTGAAAACGGCCGCTCGATGGAGGAAGAAGTGCGTGAACGGTTGATCCGCGATTATAAGCCAGCGGAAAAGCCACAGAAGCTGGGCTCTTGGGTGCGAGACATCGTTTCTTCGTTTCAAGAAATTGGCGGCGTCGATTTGGAGCCTCCACCCCGCGAACCTATGCGTGATCCGATTGATTTCAGCGGACCGGAATTTGGGTCGTGATCATTCTTGATACAAATGTCGTATCAGAAATGATGCGCCCCACCCCAGATATGAAGGTGCTAGCGCGATTAGAACAGTTTGACTTTGAAACCGTTTTTACGACCTCAATTACAATTCAAGAATTATACTTTGGCGCAACGCTCATTCGCACATCGGATCGATATGAACCCCTGATGCAGCGCATTTCAGATTTGCATAAAATAAAATTTGCTGGTCGCATCTTGGACTACGATGCTGTTGCCGCACAAATTGGCGGCAGACTTCAAGCTGAACAAAAAATGCGCGGAGAAATGATCG
>JANYGE010000090.1 GCA_025362535.1 Hyphomicrobiales bacterium | reverse complement strand
TTGCACGACAAGATCGAACATTTTGAAATTCTCGATGCCTCGAAAAAGCACTGCCAACATCAGGAATGGCAACACCATGGGAATGGTAATGGTCCAAAATTGACGCCACTTGCTGGCTCTATCGATGGCTGCGGCTTCGTAGATGTATGTGGGAATCGAGCGCAGACCTGCCAAGCAGATCAACATTACAAATGGCGTCCACATCCACGTATCAACAATGACAATTGCCCATGGGGCCAGATCAACCGAGCCGATCATGGTGAATGATGAAGGATCAGCGCCTGTGAAATAGGCGATCACATAATTGAAAATACCAATTTGCGGCTGATAAAAAAATGTCCAGAAATTTCCCACTACCGCAGGAGACAACATCATCGGCAGTACAATGATTGTTGTCCATAAATCATTGCCTTTGAATTTGCGGTTGATCAACCAGGCGAGCGAAAAGCCAATCAAAACCTGAAGGAAGATCGTCCAAAATAGAAAATGCGCTGTCACCTGCATGGTGTTCCAGATATTTGGATCATTCAAAATCTGACGATAGTTTTCTAAACCCACCCAAACCAGGGGACGGTTTGGTTGATTGGCACGATAATTTGTCAGGCTCAGCCTGATCGTCCAAATCAATGGAAAAATATTGATGGCAAGCAGCAGAAAAATTGTCGGTGCGACAAATATCCAAGCTATTGCACGGTCGCTAAGGCCTTTGATGCGGCGGGCAAGCTGGGGCGGCGTAGCTTTGGCTGCGCGATCTGGCAGGGTTTGAGACATGGTGTTTCTTCCAAGTGGCATAGAGGAGAGACGCAGGGTCCGACTGGGAGTGTCGTGACCCTGCGCAATATCCTTAGTCCGTAAGATACTCGAACGGCTCTCTAAGGTTAAATCTTGCCATCATCCTTGAACGTCTTGGTCCAATCTTCAACCAAACCATCAAGGGCTTCTTGTGCTGTGCCTTTACCTGCCACAACATAATCATGGAAACGCTTTTGCGTATCTTGCAAAAGTGTAGCGTAGCTTGGTTCAGCCCAGAAATCCTTCACGATTGCCATGGAGTCGAGGAAGGCTTGAGCATAAGGTTGACTGCTTGCAAAGCCGGGATCTTCTACCACGGCTCTGAGGCAAGAATAGCCACCCGCTTTCCACCACTTGGCTTGCACATCAGGCTGGGCAAACCACTTGATATAATCAAGTGCTTCTTTCTGCTTTGTTGAATAGGACACAACAGAAATACCTTGACCACCCAGCTGTGCGAATTTTTCGCCATTTGGACCAGCGGGGTTGACGAGATAACCAGTCTTGCCATGACCCACATTTGCATCGGCTTCAAAGCCTGGCCAAGTGAAGGCAAAGTTCATCTGCAATGCAACCTGGCCTGACTTATAAGCGTCAATGCCTTCACCCATATAACCATTGGATGAGCCGGGAGGAGTGAATTTGTAAAGCTCCTTATAATATTCAAGGCCAGCCACAGCACCCGGAGAGTTTACAAAGCCCTTCATGTCATAGGGTTTATCTGGATTATCGTACTTGAATCCGAAACTGTAGAGAACATCCATGGCGCCCATGGTGATGCCTTCGGAACCACGCTCAGTATAAATCGAGGCCCCATAAACTGTCTTGCCATCGATCGTGCGGTTCTGGAAGAATTCGGCAATGTCTTTCAACTCAGCGAATGTGGTTGGTGGTGCCAGATCGCGATTATATTTGGTTTTGAATTCGGCTTGCAGCTCAGGGCGCGCAAACCAATCTTTGCGGTAGGTCCAACCCACAACGTCGCCGAATGCTGGCAATGCCCAATAATTTGGTGTGTGCTTTGGCCATTCTGAATAGCCAGTAACCGTGGCTGGAACGAAATCGCCCATCTTGATTCCGTTGGCGTCAAAGAAGTCATTCAGTTTAACATAGTGGCCACTTTCTGCGGCGCCACCGATCCATTGGCTATCACCAATCATCAGATCGCAGAGCTTGCCTCCCGAGTTCAACTCGTTCAGCATGCGGTCGGCAAAGTTTGGCCAAGGCACAAATTCAAAATGCATTTTATTGCCTGACTTGGCTTCATAGTCTTTGGATAATTCAACCAGCGCATTTGCTGGATCCCAAGCTGCCCAGCACAGTGTCAAATCTTCTGCCTGAGCGTGAGATGTTGCGAGACTGGTTACGGACGCTAGCGCCGCAGCAGCCAATAGTGACTTAATCTTCATGGTTTCAACTCCCGTTGTGAAATTTGCGCCGCTGTTGTTTTTGCTCGCGGGCTATTCGTTATCGACACAATCGCGTGTAAAGAGTTACGTACCTCTTGTCAAATATAATTATGAGTTACGTACATCTTTTCAATTTTTAGATCTAAGGATTATAAAATTTGAGAGGTTTTTGACTTCTTAATCAATCACTTGAGAGATGTAGCTACAGTTTTGCGAGTTTAGCGAACCTGGCGCGCTCCGCTTAAATCTCGACAAGGTTCTCTTTCATTACAATTTCAATTCGGATTTTTTCTTGCGAATCTATAATTGCCAACTTGTCTGAATGAGCCTTCAGAACACGGATCGAACTGCGGACAAGATGACCCACATTCTGCATAATTACAACGTCCACTTCATCAGCCTCTAGTGCTGCTCGTGTCACAGGTGTCAACTCATGCATGATTATGGCACAGCTTTTGATCCTGCCAGTTGCTCGCAAGGCATCGAGGATTGCCCCATTGCCGCTGCCCAAGGCATAGATGCCGATAATATTCCGGTGGGTTGCCATCACTTGTTTGATGATTGACATAAGGCGATGATTATCGCCCCGCGATTCAATTGTTGGCAAAACTTCTAAAGTTGGAAAGCTCTCGGCGAGAATTCCATCAAACCCAAATCGTCTTTCGATGCTATCGCGCGATGACAGTGAACCAGAGATGACCAGCACCTTTCCGGTTTTCTCGCCCAGAAACCGGCGCATCAATGCGCCGGCCGTGCGGCCAGCAGCCACGTTATTGACACCAACAAAATGATCCCGCGCGGAACTTGGCAAATCTGAAACCAATGCAACCACGGCTAGCCCTGCTTGCTTTAACCTCGTTATAGCATCGCGGACCTGCGGCGTTTCCGGACACATGATCGCCACACCATCAAAACTTTTTGCATCAAGACTGGCCAGGATGCGCGCTGTCGCATTGGGATCATCAGCAGGTGCCAAAATCGTTTCCACCGATATTCGGTCAGAGCCAGGCACTTGTTTTACGGCGCTCAACGCTTCTCGAATTGTCTCAACAAATTGGCTCTTACTGTCTGGAATAATAAATGCGTAACGATACTGCCTGCGCTTGGCTAAATTCGCAGCCGACACATCGCGCACATATCCTAGTTTTTCGACAGCCGCCTGAACAAGGCGCACACTTTTTTCAAGTACACGCGGACGGCCATTCAGCACACGATCAACAGTCGCCAAACTGACGCCCGCCTCGCGCGCAATATCATGTACCGTTGGCCGTACCATTTAGGCTTCCTCATTCCGAAGAGAACTATCGGTTAAGAGGTACGTAAATCAGTGGTTGTTAAAAAATTCAAGCGGATAATGTTTGCGTGACCAAGAACCCGTCGCAATTTGCTGGTGACTTTGATTTCGCTCTAAAGGCACATTAATTATGCAGACCTACAACCATTGCACAATATTAAGCCAGTGTTGCTGTGTGAAACTATTGAGCCAAACAATTCGTTTTCACCAAATATCCTGATTTCATTCTCTTTTATGCATATTAATTACGCTTTTTTGAATTGGCACAGGCCTTGCTGAGATTACTGGAGGGAAAGCTTGAGAAATTAGCTTGATAGTCCTGTTCGCATATTAGGGAAGCAATGGCTGCTGGATCAAACATCGAACTCATTGCTTTGACGAAACGGTTTGTTTCAGCTGTTGCCGTTGATGCGATCAATCTAAGTATTGCGGCTGGAAGTTATTGTTGTCTGCTTGGGCCTTCTGGCTGTGGGAAAACGACGACTCTGCGCATGATTGCCGGGCACGAGGCGGTTTCATCTGGTGATATTCTTCTCGGCGCGCAAAATGTGACCAATTTGCCGCCTGCATCGCGCGGCACAGCGATGATGTTTCAATCTTACGCTCTGTTTCCACATCTCACTGTACTCGACAATGTAGCCTTTGCTTTGAAGATGCGCGGGGTTGAGAAGCCTGTTCGGCATGCCAAAGCGCAAAAGCTTTTGGAATTGGTTGATATGGCCAATTATAGTTTGCGCTTGCCTGCACAATTGTCGGGTGGCCAACAGCAGCGCGTGGCTTTGGCGCGGGCTCTCATCACTGAACCACAAGTTCTTTTGCTTGATGAACCTCTTTCAGCACTTGATCCGTTTTTGCGCATCAAGATGCGCGCTGAACTTAAACGTCTGCAACGCGAGCTTGGCATTACCTTTATTCATGTAACACACGGGCAGGATGAAGCCATGGCCTTGGCTGATCTGGTGGTGCTGATGCATGACGGCAAGATTGCCCAAAGTGGAACGCCTCGCGATGTGTTCAATGCACCCTCGAGTGAATTTGTTGCGAAGTTTATGGGCGGCCATAATATTGTTTCGCGCGATGGCAAAAAATTTGCGGTGCGAAGCGACAGCATGAATTTGCAGGTTAAGAAACCGGCAGCAAGAAGCAGTTCTATTGCCGGAAAAATTTCAGAAATTGAATATCAAGGCACGGCCTTTCACATCACCGTGAAAAAAAATGATGGTGAAGATTTTACCGTGCAACTGGCAGAAAATATATTTGATACAAACCCCCTCAAAGTGGGGTCAGACGTTTACGCAATATGGGAGCCGGCTTCAGCCCATGCGCTTGGCTGATCGGAAGGAACAGAAAGTGCATCGAAAAAAATCAGGGAGATAAATTCGATGATTAAGAAAACTGTGAGCCGCCGTAACCTTCTCAAAACTGGCGCTGGACTGGCTTTAGGCTCTGGCATGATTACCGGTTTTCCAGCTGTGCATGCTGGTGACGAAAAAGTGTTGCGTTATCTCGGCACCGCTGTGAACCAAGCGGATGACATCAGCAAGAAGTTGTTTGAAGATACCGGCATTAAGCTTGAATATATTTCAGCAACAACTGATGATGTGACCAAGCGCGTCATCACCCAACCAAACTCATTCGATGTTTTGGATACGGAATATTTCAGCTTGAAAAAACTCGTTCCATCAGGCAATATTTTAGGTCTTGATGCGACGAAGATTAAGGAATTCGGCAACATTACGCCAGTGTTTACCAAGGGCGAATTGCCATCTGGCAAGAAGATTGGCGATCAAGGTACTGCTCCTAAGAAAGTGATGTTCTTAGAAGCTGCTGACTCCACCACATTTGCTAAAGACGTAACGCAATGGGTGACCTTGATTCCGACGGTTTATAATGCCGACACGCTTGGCATTCGTCCTGATCTCATCAAGCGCCCAATCACCTCCTGGGCTGAACTTTTGAATCCTGAGTTTAAAGGCAAGGCCTCAATTCTCAACATTCCATCGATCGGCATTATGGACGCGGCCATGGTTGTGGAAGCCACTGGTAAATATAAATATCCAGATAAAGGCAATATGACCAAGGAAGAAATCGACATGACAATGGCGGTTATGACGGAAGCCAAGAAGGCTGGTCAATTCCGTGCCTTCTGGAAAGACTTCAATGAATCCGTCAACCTCATGTCATCTGGCGAAACCGTGATCCAATCCATGTGGTCACCGGCTGTTACCAAAGTGCGTTCAATGGGCATTGCTTGCACGTTCCAACCGCTCAAAGAAGGCTATCGTTCATGGGCTTCAGGCTTCTGCGTCTCTAAGGGTGTGTCGGGGCCAAAACTTGATCTGGCTTATGAGTTCGTCAACTGGTTCTTGTCGGGCTTTGCTGGTGCCTATCTCAATCGCCAAGGCTATTATTCAGCCGTTCTTTCCACTGCCAAAGCTAACATGGAAGCTTATGAGTGGGCCTATTGGATGGAAGGCAAGCCCGCTGAAAAAGATATCAAGGCTCCAGATGGTTCGCTGCTTGAAAAAGCAGGCTCTGTACGGGACGGTGG
>JANYGE010000069.1 GCA_025362535.1 Hyphomicrobiales bacterium | reverse complement strand
CTTCTGCTCATCACTGTTGAGCTTCTACGCCGCCGATCAGAGCGTCTAAGAGGCATAAAATCTTAGCACGCGCGTGCAATGGCCATAAAATTCACGATAAGTGTTTAGAGTCGTTCGGCAGCGAGGGCGATAAAACTGTGCCAAACATTAACTGATGTCCGGTCTGAATTTCCAAGCAAACAGGCAGAGCGTGACCGCCGATCTTCAGCTGTTGACCCCTAGCCGACGTATTCACCTCACTGCAGAATGCCCCAAATTTTCATCGGCTGAATGTCCAAGGGTGTCTTGAACGTGAGGGTTTTACCTATGGCGAGTCGGCAAAAGCAGCAGTGGCGAGAACTGTGCTCAATGCGAAAGCAGCAAGCGCAGAAGTTACATAAGAGGTTTTCATGAGGGATTTCCTTGTTTCAATTGTTGATATTTGAGTGGGTTAAATGATCATGCGGCCTCAACCCAAGTCGGGAAAATTCCGGTACCCCGGCCAGCGCCGTAGCCAAAATAGATATTGAGGCCTGCAAGTGGCTCGAGATAGCGAGCATTCTTGAGCGGACCGGCATCCGACACGGCAAAACCCATTGATTGGGCGAGATTGGTGACGCTCGTTTTCGCGGCAGCATCATCAGCAGCGACGAAGACTGTAATTTTCTCGCCGTTGGGAAGTGTTCCGCCTGCGCCCAAAACCTGGGCAAAGACTGTGTTGAAGCCCTTGACGAGGTGAATGCCAGGAATGGCTTTGGCGATTTCTTCAGCATTCGAAGTTGAGTGGCCAATCGTGAGACCCATGTAGTCTGCGGTCAGGGGGTTTGTGATATCGACCACCACTTTGCCAGAAAGGTTGCCTGCGGCCTTGAGAGCGGGGATGGCATCGGGGGCGCCGGTGGCCAATATAATAATTTCAGCGTCGCTGAGCTTGGAGGCGTCGACGACCGTTGCGCCATGGTCCTTGGCGAGCGTCTGAGCAGATGCCTTGTTCCGGCTGGTGACCGTCACGGTATGTCCGGCCTTGCGAAGTTGCTTAACGAAGGACGAGCCCATATTGCCCGACCCGATGACTGCGATTTTCATGATGTTACCTTTTGCTTTGAGATTTCAGCCCAGTGTCATTAGCGACACCGTTGATGGTGATATATTCACATTGTTTAGAGATATAAACGGCGCTATCAGAATATAATTATCTCATTTATCGAAACAATGGAGCAATAATGGACACATTGAAAGCCATGCGAGTTTACATTGCTGTTGTAGAAACGGGCAGCTTCGTTGCCGCCGCTGATCGGCTTGACACTTCTAATGCGGCCATCTCCCGGCATGTTGCAGCACTTGAAGACCATTTGGGTGTGAGATTGCTCAACCGTACAACGCGGCGATTATCAATGACCGATGTTGGACAAGAATTTTTCAACCGTGCTCAAGCCATTTTCGCCGATGTATCAGAGGCTGAGGCTATCGCTGGGCAAAATTCGGCTAAGCCATCAGGTCTACTCCGCATCAGTGCACCACTCTCTTTCGGTATCGCAAAATTATCCCAGTGGCTCCCTGGATTTGTGGCTCGTTATCCAGACTTGAAACTGGACATTGATCTGTCTGATCATCTCGTAGATCTTGCCAATGATGGCATCGACGTTGCGGTTCGCATCGGGCGTCAAGCTGCTTCTACCAATGTCATATCCCGCCGTTTGGGATCTATCTCTGCAGAAATTTGTGCGTCTCCCGACTATCTCAAACGGCGCGGAACGCCCACCTCACCTCAGGAGTTGTCACAACATCAGACGACGAGCTTCACTTATCTGTCGACGGGTGACAGCTGGACACTGACAAACAAACGCGGCCAAACAGAAACAGTGCGAATAAAACCCAGCATTCATGCCAACAATGGTGACATATTGGGTAAATTGGCCGTCCAAGGCTATGGCATCATCATGCAGCCTTCATTCGTTGTTGAAGAAGATATTGCAGCTGGCCGACTCGTACGCATCCTCACCGATTGGAACGTAGACGGATTAAATCTCTACGTAATTTATCTCAGTCGAAAGTTCCTGTCTGCCAAAGTGCGCGCATTTGTCGATTATCTGAGCGAGGTGGTTGTGTCTTGAACTGCAGAACCATCACGCAAATTGTTGGGGTCGCCGCTTTGGCAACTTCGCAGGCCATCGTTAAACATGTCTGCTCGTTGCCCAAAGCAGCCTTTACCATGTCGCGGTTATCCGCAATATTACTGCGTATGTAGGTTGTAACTTTAGACATAGTCGAGAGGGCCAAACAGGCGATCAGGAATGCAACTACTTGAAAGAGGAGCAGAGCTCACAGCATTACAAGTGCTTTTTGAGTCGGCAAAATCTGGTGCTGGCAGGCTTGCATTGATCAGCGGAGAGGCGGGCATCGGCAAGACTTCATTTGTCGAGCATTTCGCTGCGTCAGCCAAAAATGCACAAGTGCTCCGGGGCTATTGTGATCCGCTGTTGACACCGACACCACTTGGACCGCTATTTGATATTGCACAACAGCTGGGAGGCAAGCTTTCGAGTGTTCTTGACGCGGAAACTCAACGTTCGTTGCTGTTTCCCACTTTGCTGTATCAATTGCAGTCGATCGCGCCTGTTGTCGTTCTTATATTCGAGGATATACATTGGGCCGATGATGCGACACTCGATCTAATTCGCTATCTTGCGCGCAGGCTTGAGGCATTGCGGGTTCTGTTTATAGTCACTTGCCGCGACGACGAAATTCCCCGGTTGGGCGCAGTTCGATCGCTGCTCGGTGGATTTGCGGGATCATCTGTATTCAAGCGAATCCAACTTAGTCAATTGAGCCTCGAAGCCGTTCAGACACTTTCATCAGGCATCTTCGATGACGCGGCAACGTTACATGCGCGAACCGCAGGGAACCCTTTATTCGTTTCTGAAATTCTTCAAAACATACAAGTGCAAATACCAGAGTCGGTCCGTGACATTGTCTTGAGCCGCCTGACTAAGCTATCGCCAAGCGCAAGGGAGTTGGTTGAAGTTGCCGCCGTGATCGGGAGTCGCATTGAACCTCAAATTCTTCAGGGAACATTAGAAGTCAGTGCAAACGATGTATCTGAAAGCATTGATTCCGGACTGTTGATCGTCAAGGATAGTGTAATAGCTTTTCGCCACGAACTGCTTCGCGAAGCTATACTCTACAGCTTCGACCCATGGGTGCGTCAAAACTTGTATCGCAGGGTTCTGAAAGTCGCCTCGCTATTGCTCAGAGACAACCGCAACGACTACGCGCAGATCGCACACTATGCGGAGGGAGCATCTGACGCAGAAGCTGTGGTTCGCTACGGCATGGCAGCTGCAAACGCTGCACAGAAATACGGTGCACATCGGGAAGCGGCCTCGCATTTCAAACGCGTCTTGAAATTCTCTGTAAATAAGACCCCTGAAACCCGCGGAAGTCTATTGATGAAATATGCAGACGAATGTGCACTCGTTGATGATTTGAATGAGTCCTGCTCAGCGTTTCAGGAAGCCGCTGAGATTTGGAACAGTTCAGGCAATCCGCTGAAATATGGGGAAGCAATGACGCAGCTCGCTTGGCCAATGGTCAGAAGCGGACGCGATGCAGAGGCGCAAGGAGCTTGCACTCTCGCAATAGAAATTCTTGAACCATTGGGTGAAACGCAACAGTTAGCGTCGGCTTACCGCATGGCTGCACATCTTAAGATGCTCGATCGCGACAGGCTTGCTGCGACGCACTTGGGAAACAAAGCCATAGACCTTGCTGAACGGCTTGGAGACAATCAAACCGTTGCAGGTGGTGAACTGGCGGTGGGGACGGCCATCCTGGTTAGCGGCGATCTTGAGGGGCGCAAGAGACTTAATCGATGTATTGCCTTGGCTGAACAGCACCATTTGGAATCTTTGAAAGCCCTGGCGATGCTCAATATCGGCACATCCTACGGCGAACTTTATATGTTTGCGGATGCTGAACGGGAATTGGCAGCAGGTATTGCCTTCGCCCGAGACTCCAACCTAGAGCATTCTGAACATTATATGACGGCTTGGCTTGCCTTGGTACGTATGTATCAGGGAAGATGGCAAGAGGCGACCGATCTGGCATTGATGACGCTTGCGCAAACTAATCTTGCAATTGTCAGTCGCATTATGGCTCTGATCGCCCTTGGCCGCGTAAGAGTTAGAAGGGGCGATCCCGCTGCGTTAACTGCCCTTGATGAGGCATATGAACTAGCCGTTCAATCAGGGACATTGCAGCGTGTTGCTCCCGTTCTTGCCGCTCGGGCGGAGTTTGCTTGGCTAGAAGGTGAAGCTGCAACTTCAGCGGAAGAAGCACACAAAGCATTCAAATTGGCCCAATCTAAAAGGCACAGTTGGCACACGGGTGAATTTTGTTACTGGCTGATGTGTTGTGAGGAAATGGTTGTCGTTCCCGACTGGGTGGCACAGCCTTTCGCACTTCAGATTGCTGGCAGTTGGCGAGAGGCCGCGGACAGTTGGTCCCATCTTGGTTGCCCGTATGAGCAAGCACGAGCGCTGGCCGAAGGTGACGTTGGTGCTCAATTTGAGGCTTTGAAAATATTCGACGCGCTTGGTGCAAAACCTGCGGCGGCGATGCTGAGACAGACCATACGGCTCTCTGGGACTAGCCATGTGCCCCGTGGAATCAGGTCCACAACGCGCGGGAATCCGTTTGGCCTGACCAAACGGGAACTTGAGATATTGCCCCTTTTAACTCAGGGTTTGACCAACGGCGAAATTGCCTTGAAATTACGTCTGTCTGTGAAAACGGTCGGACACCATGTTTCCTCTGTCTTGTCGAAGCTGGCTGTAACCAATCGGAAGGCGGCTGGGCGGATCGCGCTACAAAGAGGAATTATCTAGCGAAAATAGGGATGTCGTAAGGCCAATATAGGGCGGAACGCCCGATGCGCCCTCATTTGCAATGTCGTCTGCTGGTGGTGCAAATATTTCATCAACTTGGAGGACGATAAAATGCCACGATACTTGATTGAACGCAGCTTTCCCGACGGACTGGCTCTCGAACCCAATAAACAGGGTTGCGCAGCAGCGAACTCGGTTATCGGCACCAATGCAGAACAAGGAGTTACCTGGATCCATTCCTATGTAACCCCAAACAAGAAGACCACATACTGCATCTATGATGGTCCATCACCGGAAGCGATCCGCAAGGTAGCAACCAAAAATGGTTTGCCTGTTGACAAGATTACGGAAGTTCGAGTGCTCGACCCTTACTTTCATATGTGATGCTGCGGAGGCCTCTGGCTGAGCAGATATTTTCCCTCAGCCGGTAGGTCTCTCAATGTCAAGTTTGAGCGCACGTGGTTCAAGTCCATTTTGGCCGAGGGGCGAAAAGCCTTGATTCTATTTACGGTCGGCTTCTGAGGTTGGTGCGGACAAAGGTTATATTGGTATATGCAAGATCTGCCATCTTCTTCTTGCACAGCTCCAAATTTACTTTGCCGCCCCTTTTTTTATCGTTCCCCACAGATGAAATAAACACAGAAAACAAGATTTCCCAGCACCAGTTCTTGGCGCTACGCCGGACTGGACCAACCCGCAGGGTGCCGACAGGTGCGGAGCATCCTACGCGATGCTCAGCTGGGGAAGCTAAGCGCAGATAAGATAGTCGCAACCAAACGATGCAATTGAATTAAATGGTGCCCGAGACCGGAATCGAACCAGTGACACGCGGATTTTCAATCCGCTGCTCTACCAACTGAGCTACTCGGGCATACATTTATCGGGCCTTATATGTGATTGGATTTGTGCTGGCAAGAAAGAAAACCTACTTATCAAAATCCTGAAAAATAACGCTAATATCTGGGTTTTCCGGGTAAAGCAGCTTGCGCCAATGCAACGCGGGTCAATTCGCGCAATTACATGAAAATGCATGGGGTTGTATGTTTTGTGTTCACGGGCTTTAAGTGGTAACTTGTCGATTGGTCTATAATATAACGGGGAAGGAGCTATATGCTCGAGGTTATAATTGTCGCAATTTCAATATTGTCGACGACAGTGGTGTTCGCCTTCGCAGTCTCACAAAGCCTGCTTGCTCTGCGGTATCATAAGCATAAAACTGCGATGGAAAGCTTGGCCAAGCAAGCCTCACCGCAGTGGCGTGGTCCCCTGCCGACACTTCTTTTGCAACTCCCGCTTTATAATGAAATCTACGTTGTCGAGCGTCTGCTCACGGCTGTTGGCATGCTGGATTATCCTGCTGAACTTTTAACAGTGCAAATCCTTGATGATTCAACAGATGGGACCAGCGCCATCATTGCCGCAAAAGCGATAGAACTCTCTGCCAAGGGTTTAAATGTTCAGCACATCAGACGGTCCGTGCGAACAGGTTATAAAGCTGGGGCTTTGCAGGCTGGTTTATTGCTGGATAACAGCGACTATGTTGCGATTTTTGATGCTGACTTTGTGCCGCAACCTTCCTTCCTCAAGAGGGTGCTTGGTTATTTTAACAGCGATGATGTTGGCATGGTGCAAACCCGCTGGGAACATATGAACCGAAATGAATCGCTTTTGACCAGATTGCTTTCGTTTGGCATCGATGCTCATTTTTCAATTGAGCAAGGCGGCAGGCAGGCCTGCGCTGCCTTTATAAATTTCAATGGCACGGCAGGCATCTGGCGGAGAAAAGCCATTGACGAGGCCGGGGGCTGGTCGAGTGACTGCCTGACCGAAGATTTAGACTTAAGCTTCCGGGCGCAGCTGCAAGGATGGCGGTTTGTTTTTGTTGAGGATATTACCACACCATCCGAATTGCCTGCCGACATCAGTGCGGTTCGTGTTCAGCAATTCAGATGGACCAAGGGAGCTGCTGAGACCGGACGCAAGAATCTGTTGCCGCTTTGGCGTTCACAGCAGCCGCTTGTGACGAAGATTCTTGGCACGTTTCACATGTTGAACAGTTTTGTTTTTCCCGCACTTTTATGCTTGAGCCTGGCCTTAATCGTGCTGCCCTTTTTTGGTAGCCGCGAAATTT
>JANYGE010000021.1 GCA_025362535.1 Hyphomicrobiales bacterium | reverse complement strand
ACCTTCATGTGGCCGCGGTCGTTCTGGAAGCATGTCTATGAGCCAATCATTCGCAAGTCCGCTGGTCTTGGCAAGGCCCCAGAAGGCCGCGACCCTGACACTTATGAGCATATGCATCTTCATGCTGATGTGTTGATTGTGGGCGGCGGGCTCGCAGGTTTGGCTGCGGCAGAGGCTGCGGCATCGACGGGCATTAAAGTTTTGCTCTGTGATGAAAACCCCGTGCTGGGTGGCATTGCTGATCTCACGGCGGGCATGATTGATGGTGCATGTGTGGTTGATTATGCTACCGCTATCGCTGCCCGTTTGGCGGCATTGCCCAATGTGCACATCCTCACCCGCACCACTGTGGTTGGCCATTATCACCAAAACTATCTGATGGCCTTTGAGCGCGTGGGCGATCATGACCCTGCTATTTTGGCATCAGGTGCGCCAAAGCATCGCTTGTGGAAAATTCGGGCTGACAAAGTTGTGCTGGCGACAGGTGCACTCGAACGCCCTATCGCATTTGCCAATAATGATCGGCCTAACATTATGCTGGCTTCCGCTGTGCGCGGATTGCTCGACCGTTATGGTGTAACACCGGGCAGCAATGGTGTGGTGTTCACCAATAATGATGATGCTTATCTCACTGCCTTTGCTTTGAAAAAAGCCGGCGTGAATGTGCGTGTGGTGGATTCACGGTCGCGCTCGGATGGCGCGCTAGTCAAACGCGCGCTTGCTGATGGCATTGAGGTTTCGCTCGGCTCAGTGATCAGCGCCGTTGAAGGCACGCTTGGGGTTGCGGCAGTAAAAATTGCCGCCTATCGCAAAGGTCAAGGCCGGGTGATTACCGAGAAGCGGGTTGAATGTGATTTTGTCGCCATGTCTGGCGGCTGGAATCCGGCGCTCCATATCTGGTGTCACAATGGTGGCAAGATAGAATTTGATGACACACTGCAAAGTTTCCGTCCGAAATCGCACACGGATAATATCGTGGCCATCGGAGCGGCCAATGGCACCATGAGTGTAGAGGCCACCCTTCTCGAAGCACAAGGCCTGGCCAAAAAGGCCAAGAAATTTAAAGTGGAAGAACCAGCGCGCGGTGCTCTCGAGTCACTGTGGTTTGCACCAGCCACTGGCAAATATAATGAAGGCAACAAGCATTTCATTGATTTCCAAAATGATGTGACAGCGGCAGATTTGGAATTGGCCCAGCGCGAAGGCTATGAGAGCGTTGAGCACACCAAACGCTACACCACTTTCGGCATGGCCACCGATCAGGGGAAAACCTCTAATCTCAATGGTTTGGGCGTCATATCTGAAGCAACAGGTAAAACAATTCCGGAGATTGGTGTCACCACCTTCCGCCCGCCCTATACACCCTATTCTTTCGGAGCGATTGCTGGTGCTCTCACCAATGATTTATTCCTGCCGATCCGCCGCACACCGATTTTCAAATGGCATAGCGAGCATGGCGCGGTGTTTGAACCAGTGGGTCAATGGCGCCGGGCCTATACTTATCCGCAGGCGAGCGAGAGCAAGCATGAAGCGATCAACCGTGAAATCCTCTGTGTACGGAGGAAAGTTGGATTGCTTGATGCCTCGACGCTGGGCAAGATCGAAATCAAGGGACCAGATGCGGCCGAATTTTTAGACCGCATGTACACCAACACCTACTCCACTTTGAAAGTGGGCAAGTGTCGCTATGGCTTGATGATGAATGAGTTGGGCTTCCTTACGGATGACGGTGTTACTGTGCGTCTCGCCGAAGATCATTTCCTCATGCACACGACGTCAGGCGGTGCTGATCGTATTTCAGCCTGGCTGGAAGAATGGCTGCAAACCGAATGGACCCACTATAAAGTGTTTGTCACTCCGGTCACCGAACAATGGGCGCAATTTGCTGTGGCAGGCCCGCATGCGCGTGATGTGCTTTCAAAGCTTGCGCCAGATTTTGATATGTCCAATGAAGCCTTCCCGCATATGAGTTTCAAGCAAGGCCATATCGGCGGTTATCCAGTACGAGTGTTCCGCATCTCATTCTCCGGTGAATTATCTTACGAAGTGGCAACGCCTGCCAATTTCGGCCAAGGCCTGTGGAATGCAATCATGGAAGCCGGCGATGAGTTTGGCCTTTCAGCCTATGGCACCGAAGCATTGCATGTGCTGCGCGCTGAGAAAGGCTATATCGTGGTCGGCGATGAAAGCGATGGCACCGTAACGCCGATTGATGTGGGGCTTGAAGGCATGGTTTCAAAAAAGAAGCCAGACTTCATTGGCAAGCGTTCACTGGAGCAATCCTTCCTCAAAGGGCCAAACCGCAAGCAGCTCGTGGGCCTTCTCACTGAAGATCCAACCGAAGTTCTGCCCGATGGGGCTTATGCGGTGGCCCAAGTGAAAGATAAGCCACCCATGGAAATGATTGGCCAGGTTACATCATCTTATATGTCGCCAACGCTGGGCCGTTCGATTGCCATGGCGCTCATTCAAAATGGCCGGGCGCGCATGGGTGAGGTGATTTCTTTCCCGCTCGATGGCGGCAAAGTGATGAAGGCCACAATCACCGATACTGTATTCTATGACAAGGAAGGAGGCCGCCTCCATGGATGATCTCTATTTTGAATCGGCTTTGGTTCACCGTGCAGCCCCCGACACTCTCAGCATTTCGATGCGCGAAATTTCTGAGCGCGGCATGATTGATTTGCGTGGGCTTTCTTCTGACAAGAAGTTTATGGCTGCAGCAAAGTCAGTGCTGGGTTTTGATCTGCCCAAAGCGCCGAGAACATCGACAAGCTGGGGTGATCTCAAAGCCCTGTGGCTTTCGCCGGATCAATGGCTAATTCTCAGCCCCCGCAATAAAACCACCGCCCTGCTCGCGGAACTCAATGCGGCTTTGGCCAAAATCCATTCACTTGCAGTTGATGTCTCTGACATGCGCAGCATCATCCGCCTTGAAGGTGACGGGGTGCGCGAAACTTTGATGAAGGGCAGCACACTCGATTTGATCGGTACTGATTATAAATCAGGCACGGTGCGCCGCATGCGCTTTGCCGAGATTGCAGCCCTTCTGCATATTGTCGAAGAAACTGTGATCGATATCTACGTGTTCCGCTCTTATGCCGAATATACCTGGGCCTTCCTGATGAAGGCCGCCCGCAAAGGTGCCGAAGTAAAGCTGTTCCGCTCTTGAGAAATTGGATCAAAAAAATGTGGTCAAATGGAGTCACAAACCGATCACTTTTTTGTGTAACAAAAAAAGTTTCATTTACCCCTTTAAATCAAAATTAGCCTCCCCACCTTTGACCTATCGGGACCGCAATGATGCTGATCTCGATAGATTAAAGGAAAAATATTATGAAGAAATTTTTAGTAACTGCTTTGGCTTTTGCCGCTTTGACAGGTGCTGCTGTTGCTGGTGAACGCGAACATGATTCACGTTTGTCTGATCCAAACTACAATTCGCTGAACGTTGGTTCAACTGTTGCCCCAACAGCATTTATCAGCAAATTTGCAGTTAAAAAACTGACAGCTGATCAAGTTGAGCGCGAGACCAGCCGTATTGATGCCAAGAACGGCTCAAGAGGCTAAGGTTGCTTGTCACTCGGCGACAGTGATTTAACATCCACAGGCTGGGCTGCAATGCCCAGCCTCAAATTTTTATAAGCGAAACAAATTCATTCTGCTCTAAGCCGCACACTCAACATCAGTCAGGCGGAAATCTTCGCCCTTGAACAACAGTGGCAGGCCTTCGACTTTACTTGCGGCATAGGCCATGCAGTCACCGAAATTAAGCTGGGCTTTATGCCCTTGGCCCTTGCCAAACCGCTCAAATGTTTTAGCCGAAACTTCTGCCATCTCTGGGGTAAAGGAAATAACTTTGATGCCCAACTCATCGAGTGACATTTTTATTTTATTTAGAGCAGATGGTGCTTTGTTTCCAAGAAGCACCATACAGAGCTCCACATAATTTGGAGCCACCATGACAGATCTTCCCGCTTGAACGAGTAGCCGGACAAATTCGCGCCCCTCTGGCTCGTTACGCATAATGGCCACGACCACTGAAGTATCGACCATCATTTACTTGGAATTCCGAACTCATCATAACCCAGAATTTCATCATCGGTAAGCCTCGGCTCTCGATCTGGAAGAGCCGCATATTCACGTTGAATTTCCTGAATACGTTCCCAAGTCGTTGTGGGTTTGAAAGCTTTCAAATCTTTTTGCCGCTTCAATTCTCTTTTCGCCCCTTCGAGCAAAGCTTCAGTAATGGAGAGCCCACTGACAAAGGCGAGTTCTCGTGCGGTTTCTTCAAGTTCACGATTTTTCAGGCTGAGAGCCATGCGAGATACCTGCTACCTAAATTTCTACCTGCTACCTAGATAGACCTTTTGGCGTCAAATTTCAACCCTCAGGCCAGCTTTGGTCCCATCCAGTCGAACAGCTTATCAAAGCCACCAAAGGGATACATGTGCGGGGCAGCAATGCCCAATTCCGGCTTGTCAAAATGCAGAGTGGCCAGTTGATCGACGAATTCGGTGGGTTCAGACACGCTGAGAAGCTTGGTGATATTCAAAGCCTGCTTGCGAATAAACCGTGCCGAATTGCCAACGCCACACATCGCCGCATATTTCACCAGGGTTTTAATCGTGGCTGGGCCAGGCACACCAACATGCAGCGGCAGATCAATTCCGGCATCGCGCAGCTTTGAGGCCCAGAGCGCCAAGGGGCCAGCATCAAACAAAAACTGCGTCGCGATGAAGCCCTTTATGTTTTTGCTTTTCAACCAAGCTTGCTTGGCTTGCAAAGCTTCCAGCAAGGTCGCTTCGCCATGAATTTTTGTAATATCAGGGTTGCCTTCGGGGTGGCCTGCAATGCCAATGCGGGTAATGCTATGGGCTTCGAAAGCTCCGGTTTTCATCAATTGAATGGCAGCATCAAATTTGCCAATGGGCTGGGGTGCACCACCGCCAAGCGCCAGAATTGTGGTAACCCCGGCCTTGGAAAAAGCGCTCATGCGAGCATTCAAATCATCTTCATCGCGCACAAAGCGCGCTGGCACATGCGGAATGGCGATGAAGCCCGCCTGCTGCAAAGCCGCCGCCGCCTTGATCTGCATTTCAACTTCAGTAGGATCAATGAGTGCAATGAAAACCTGTGCGCCCGGCAGCAGCTTGGCGCTTAAAATTGGCAGTTTTTCAATTTGCTTCGGCGTAATTTCGATTGAAGCCTTGCGCAGAAACGCGCCCATCGGATTGTCCATTGTGGCAGACACAGCAGTGGTATGAAAATGGGGGGCATTCATGGTTTTGGACTCCGTCGCAATAGAAATAAACTGCCTGTCTGAAGGTTTTACAGCTTCCCCGATTACGACAAAGCAAGATGGATTACGACAGTTACCTAAAATATTGGTCGTTTTCAGTAACGTTAATGGCGCTAGTGGACATTGTCAAAAATTTGGAGCAGCATGTCGCAAACGGAGCATTACACGATGTTTGGCGACAAACCCAAGGAGCTGCCTCAAACGGTAGCCCTTATTCTCATTCCTGAATTTACCATGATGCCAGTCACCTCGGTGATTGAGCCTTTGCGTTTGGCGAACCGCTTATCGGAAAAAAATCTTTACCGCTGGACGCTGCATTCGCTTGACGGCCAACCGGTTGCCGCTTCCAATAATATTCTCACCATCGCCAATGGCGATCTTGAAACCATATCACCCGATGCCATCATTGTTGTGTGTGCGGGTTTGAATGTGCAGCAGCACACTGACAAACGCATCTTAAGTTGGCTGCGCAAAACCGCGCGCCGTGGCACGGTGATCGGAGCCGTTTGCACGGGCGCTCACATCTTGGCTGAAGCCGGATTATTGGATGGCTATCGCTGCACCATTCATTGGGAAAATCTGCCGGGCTTTTCCGAAGCCTTTCCGGAAATTAATGGCACTGGCGGACTTTTTGAAATTGATGAAGATCGCTTCACCAGTGCGGGCGGCACAACCGCGATCGACATGATGTTGACGATGATCGCCAGCCAGCACGGACCAGACTTGGCCTCAGCGGTTGCGGAAGGAATTTTGCATTCGCCCATTCGCCACCACAGCGAAAATCAGCGCATGTCGCTTCCCGCCCGCATCGGGGCGCGCCATCCCAAGCTGGTGTCGATCATTGAGAAAATGGAAATCAATCTGGAAGACCCGCTCTCGCCCAGTCTTTTGGCCAAACAGGCGGATCTTTCAACGCGCCAATTGGAGCGCCTGTTCCGGCGCTATTTGGATCGTTCGCCGAAGCGTTATTATTTGGAGCTGCGTTTGAAGAAGGCCCGTTCACTTTTGCTGCAAACCGATTTGTCAGTGATCAATGTGGCCTTGGCCTGCGGGTTCTCTTCACCCTCGCATTTTTCCAAATGCTACCGTTCATTCTATGGCCGCACGCCCTATCGCGAACGCGGCGTGCCGATTGCTGAAACTGCCTGAGATTTAAGAAAATCGGGGAGCAAGCCAAAGGCTCACTCCCCTCCGCCGCGCATCCCTGCGACTGGGGGCAGTTAACAGGAACAGCACGACGTAACCGATTTCAATTGTTGATTGTACTACTTTGATCTGGCGCAAGAAAGCATATATTTGCCTGGGCGGTCAACTGCTTCTCCCTTTCGGACGGGGGTTTATAACTAAAGATTTTTGCTGGGCTTTTTCAGGACTAATTCAATTTTCGGGTATTTCAACTTGTTCAAGACAAGGAGATCATACATTTCAATTTTTAGTTGTAAATTGAAATGTGATGCAGGCGCATATGATTAGCAAAGCGACCTCAAGCGCTATAAATCACTCACCCACCAACAGCGGGCAATTGCAAATTCACCCGCAGGCCGCCGGTTTCGGCATCGGCCAGCTCAACCTTGCCTGCATACATGCTGGCGGTTTCTAATATGATCGACATGCCAAGCCCAGAGCCTGGCTTGCTTTCATCCAGCCTTTGCCCACGCTTCAGCGCCTCGGCTCGGTTTTCGGCGGCAATGCCGGGGCCATCATCATCCACCGTGATCACCAACCAGGCGCGCCCGGGTTCTGAACTCACGGGCATCAGTTTGGCTGAGACGTTGATTTTAGACTTGGCCCATTTGCAGGCATTGTCCATCACATTGCCCACCATTTCCTCAAGGTCTTGGCGTTCACCGCGAAACCGCAGCGTGGGCGGAACATTGACCTTTATAGCAAGGTTGCGATCGCGGTTGATGCGCTGCAAGGTGCGCGCCAAAGATTGCAACACCGGTTCCACATCGGTGGCCGAGCCAATGGTTTGCGCCCGTGCGGCGCGTCTGGCGCGATCAAGATAGAGATTGACCTGATCGCGCATCACATCAATTTGCTCTTTCACTTTGACAGCCAGCGGGCTTTTGGAATCGCGGGCCTCATTGGTCAGAACACTGATCGGGGTTTTCAATGCATGCGCCAGATTTCCCACTTGCATGCGGGCCCGATCAATAATTTCAAAATTAGATTGCACGAGCAAATTAAGCTCATCGGCGACGGGTTGAATCTCCGCCGGAAAATCATCCTGCAACAATTCAATCTTGCCACTGCGAATATCATTGAGGCGTCGCTGCATATCGACCAAGGGCTGCAAACCATAACGCACTTGCGCCAGAATGGCCGCCAATAATCCGGCCCCCAAAAGCCCAAGCACCGTGAGCAAGGCTTTGCGGAAGGAGGCCACCTCAGCACTGAGTTCATCAAAATTTCCAGCAACCATGAATGAATAATCTTGGCTGCTGCCAAAGAGTTTGAGATTTTGTTCAATCACGCGCAATTGCTGGCCATCATTGTCGCGGGTGGAAAAGCTGGCAATGCCTTCTTTGTCACGCGTGGCCAGCGCATCATCAGGAACCACAATGCGTTGTTCAAGCAGTGAGCCCGAAGCCAAATCTCCAGCCTTGCCGCCCACCTCACCGATCTGCCAATACCAACCGGACAGCGGCAGATTAAAACGGTTATCAGATATGGCCCCTTGCAAATGCGGCTTGCCATCGGGGCCTAAATCCACATTGGCTAGAATGCCATCCAATGTGGCGCGCAGCCGTGAATCGAAGTTGCGCTGCAAAGCTTGTTGAAACAGGGCATTGAGCAGATAGGCGGCACTGACCAGCAAGACGATAGCAACAACAGCCGAAGAAACAATCAACCGAAATGAAAGTGAGTTAGCCCGCATGTCTAGCCAACGCTTCTAGGCAACATGGCCTGTCTCAGACATGCTATAGCCCATGCCGCGAATGGTTTGCAAAACATCCACGCCAAGTTTTTTGCGCAAGCGGCCCACAAACACTTCCACCGTATTTGAATCACGGTCGAAGTCTTGATCATAGAGATGTTCCACCAGCTCAGTGCGCGAAACCACTTTGCCATTGTGATGCATCAAATAAGCCAGCAAGCGGAATTCAAGTGACGTCAGTTTTATCGCCGAGCCATTGACTGTCACTTTGGCATTGGCCGTATCTAAAACCACCGGACCACAGGTGAGTTCAGAGGTGGCATGGCCTGCGGAACGGCGCAGCAAAGCGCGCACGCGGGCCAGCACTTCTTCCATATGAAAGGGCTTGGTTACATAATCATCAGCGCCTGCATCAAAGCCCGCCACCTTATCGCTCCAGCGATCACGCGCCGTAAGAATGAGCACAGGCGTTTTCTTGCCAGCGCGGCGCCATTTTTCCAGAACACTCACGCCATCCAAAACCGGAAGGCCAAGATCGAGGATGATCGCGTCATAAGGTTCGGTATCGCCGAGAAAATGGCCTTCTTCACCATCATGGGCTTTATCGGCCACATAGCCAGCATCGCCCAAGGCTTCCACCAATTGGCGGTTCAAGTCCACATCATCTTCAACAACAAGAATGCGCATTTATCGTCTCCACATAGCCTAGGCTGTGAGACGCTCTTAGCTGATTGCACCGCTGGTTGCATCAACCATCACGCGCGAAACACTGCCACCCACCTTTAGAGTGACAGCATAAACCCCATTCGGCAAGAGCTTCACGTTAAGCACCTTCGAATCGGGGTAAGCATCGCGGGCAATGCTGGCAGCTTCGGAGGGATGGATGGGGTAATCGCCACTGCTATCAGCCACTTGGATAAAGCTATTTTGCGCATAAGCAGCCGAACCCAAAGGTTGCGCAACCCCAAGCAAAGAAGATACCACACATGCGAGAATCAAAGACTTAAACACCACCGTCATCCCTCTATCAGTCCGGAGCAGACCTATAGTATTGCCGAGCTGAATGGAAGATGAACGGTGGAAAAATAAGGTTAATCGCTTATTTTTTAGGGCTTGGCAGCTTGTTCGTATGCACTGACCAAACCGCCGTACCAAGCGCCATAGCAGCCGTAATCACCGCACTATAATCACCCACAGGCAGAATGCCTCGGCCGATCAGAAATGAGAGTGCAGGTGGAACAATGGCGCGCACAATGCCGCCTAACATATTAGGGTTCATAGATATACTCCTTGGTTGTTAAAGTTAAGAAAAGAAGGGACCTCATCCGCCCCTTCGGTGTTTTCAGTCACCGCATTCTGGCAAACTGAAAATGCATGCCATCGGCGCGGGCGTCATCGGCACTTGTGCCATTGCCGTTCCAATCGCCGCCCCAGGTGCCGCCCAGTTTTAAAAAGGGTTCCACCACTTCATGGCGCAAGTTTGCAAAATGTGGGGTTTGATCGTGCAGGCCATTGCGCGGGGCATCAAAATCCATGGCGCAGCCATAGGCATGCATGGAGAGATGTTGCAGGCCTCGCATGGTGCGGTAACAATAGGAACCGGAAAACACATTCATGCCCCAGCGCTCAATCACGCGCTGGTCGCGGCCCGCATTGATCCATATTTGCGCAAGCCATTCCCGCGTGGCTTCGGCGCATTTCACATGCACCGGAAACCTTGTGATCGGCCCCAGCATTTTCATTTTGAAAGGCGGCTGCACCAGCGTGATATTGGCTTTATACCAAGCCTCATTCACTTGCGTCGAATTGCGCCCGCGCGGATTGCCATAGAAAGAGCTTGCCTCGGATTGAAGCGGCCATTGCGTCATCACTATCTCCTGAGTTAAGGGCGGCTATTGAGCAGCAGCGGTAAAAACCGCCCGAGCATTGCGCCGCATGTGGTGGCTAAGCCAATCACCAGCGTCAGCGTGCGCCAGCCGCCTTTGGCCCCCACCAAGGCATCACGAATTTCCCGCACATCGGAACGGATCGCGTGCAATTCGGATTCCACCGTTTGCATGCGCGCTTCGAGATTGCCAATTTCGCGTTCGATTGAAGTCATGGTGCTGTTTACCAACATGTGATGATGACAAGACCAGCGCCGCCCGCACCACCTTTGCCTCCAGTCGTGCCGCCGCCTCCACCGCCGCCGCCGCAACCAATGGCACCATCGCCACCAGCGCCACCAACACCCGTGTTGGATGCGCCACCGCCTGAGCCGCCGCAGGCAGCAAAGGGCGCTGTGCTGTAAAATCCGTCTTGCCCGCGGTTTGATCCGGCAAGCCCACCCACAATAGTAGGAAACCAGCCGCCGCCGGTGATTGCGCCACCAGCAAAATCCGCTGAGGTCGTGCCCGCACCACCTGCTCCGCCACTGAGATTGGCAACTCCTGCTGCACCCCAAAGATTGGCAAG
>JANYGE010000009.1 GCA_025362535.1 Hyphomicrobiales bacterium | reverse complement strand
GGATGGCGCTTGTTGCAGCGAGTCGAGCAGCTCCGCATTCGATGAAATCATTATAGCCCCATCTTTGATCAGCCTATTGGTGCCTTCAGCGCGCGGGTCCATGGGAGAACCCGGAACAGCATAAACATCACGGCCCGGTTCGGCGGCAAAGCGCGCTGTAATCAATGAACCCGAACGCAGGGCTGCTTCGACCACGATCACAGCCTGCGCCATGCCTGATATGATCCGGTTGCGCCGTGGAAAATATTCGGCCTTGGGTGCAGTTCCCGGCAGCATTTCAGTGATCAGCAAGCCGCGCTCAGCAATTTGCCGCTGCAGATTTTCATTCTCCGGCGGATAATAATTATCAATGCCGCCAGCAATCACCGCTGCCGTGTGCGTATCCACTGAAGCCAGATGCGCTGCCGTATCAATCCCACGCGCCAAGCCGGAGGTAACCAACAAGCCAGCCTCGGTCAATGCCAGCGCAATAGCCCGCGTGAACTTGAGGCCCAAGGCAGAGGCGTTGCGCGCGCCCACGATAGCCACCGAAGCCTTCTCAGCCAATGCGAGATTCCCCGAAACACAGAGCAGTGGCGGTGCACCCGCAATATGGGCGAGAGCGGGTGGATAACCTAATTCTCCAGCCACAACAAATTGCGCTGAAAGCTGTGCTGCCCGATCAAAATCACGCTTGGCTGCATCTGCGCTATAAATTTTTAAAGCGCGTTTTAGCCCGCCGCGTTGGGATAATTCTGGCAGGGCTTCAATGGCTTTGGTGGCTGTACCAAACCGCTGCAGCAGATTGTAAAAGGTAACGGAGCCCACATTTTCAGATTGGCTCAGGCGCAGCCAATTCAATTTTTCGGTGTCTGAAACTTGGCGTGATTTGCTCATGCGCTCTTGCTAAAAACCGATTTTGGTTCTTCACCTTTCAGCAGACGTCCAATATTGGCACGGTGGGTAATCCAGATGATGGCAGCCAAGATTAGAATATTGAGCCACAGCGTAAGTCCAAAATTTGCTGGCCCACCAGTCTTGTCGCCTTGATCAAGGAAATAAGCAGCAGGAATAGCAACCAATGCTGCGGTCAGAGCTGAGAGCGAAGAAATGCGCTTTAATGCAAACACCAAAATCCAAGTCGCCAATGCAACCAAGGCCACGGGCCAAGACCAAGCCAATAGAATGCCGCAACAGGTAGCCACCCCTTTGCCGCCTTTAAAGTTGAGCCAAATTGGAAATATATGCCCAGTCAAAGCCGCAAAGCCAGCCAAGGTTCCCCCAATCGGACCCGCAAGCCATTGACCAAAAAGCACCGGAAGAAAACCCTTCAGCATGTCAAAAAGCAAAGTGAGAGCCGCGATTTTTTTATTGCCAGTGCGCAGCACATTGGTAGCACCAATGCTGCCTGATCCAATCTTGCGCACATCGCCCAAACCAGCCGCGCGGGCGAGCAAAAGTCCAAAGGGAATTGATCCGCACAAATATCCAACCACAACGACAATTATGTTCTGCATCGCAACCTCCACCTATGGAGCGTAGGTGTAAACCGTGCGCCCTGCAACCACAGTTTCAACGGCACGGCCTTCTAAAGTGCGGCGCTCAAAGGGTGAATTTTTGGAGCGCGAACAAAGACTTGCCGCATCAACCTTCCAACTCAAATGAGGATCAACCAGCGTAAAATCAGCCGGAGCCCCCGCCGCCAAGCGGCCGGTCTCCAAGCCCAAGAGCTGTGCAGGCTTTTGTGACAGGGCTTCAACCAAACGCTCCAACTTCATGTTATCATTATGATAAAGCGATAAAGCAGCGCTTAACATAGTTTCCAATCCGATGGCCCCGAAGGCCGCTTCGGCAAAGGGCAAGCGCTTGGTATCGTCGCTTTGTGGGTCATGCGACGAAACAATCACATCAATTGTGCCATCGGCCAAGCCCGCCACCAAAGCGTTGCGATGGGTTTCATCCCGCAAAGGCGGCGAGAGTTTGAAGAAGGTGCGATATGCGCCAATATCATTCTCATTCAAAACCAGATGATTGATCGAAACACCACAGCTCACCGGAAGCCCGCGGGCTTTAGCGGCACGCATCACCTCGACTGAAGCAGCGCAGGAAATCTGTGCGGCGTGATAGCGCGCACCCGTCATTTCCACGAGGCGCAAATCGCGCTCCAGCATGATCACTTCCGCCATGGGCGAAATGCCGGAGAGGCCAAGCCGCGATGCGGCTTCACCCGAATTCATAACTCCCGAAGCAAGAGTAGGCTCTTCCACATGCTGCACCACCAGCATATCAAAATCGCGGGCATACATTAAGGCGCGGCGGAACATATTGGCGTTGCTCACCGCTTTGGTGGCGTCCGTCACCGCCACAGCACCTGCGGCTTGCACGAGGCCGATCTCGCTCATCAATTCGCCACCCAAGCCCTTGGTAATGGCCGCCATGGGGGCAACCCGCACCAAAGCCGTATCACGCGCACGGCGCAAAACATAATCCACAATCGCCGCATCATCGATCACCGGCTGCGTATTTGGCATCACAATCATGGTGGTCACACCACCCGCCGCCGCAGCCTCTGATGCAGAAGCCAAAGTCTCGCGATATTCTGATCCAGGCTCGCCAGTGAACACACGCATATCGATGAGACCCGGCATCAGCAGCTTGCCTTTGCAATCGGTCACTGGCGTTGCCGCCCCCACCATATCGCGCGTCACTTGCGGGCCAGCCGCTAAAATCCAGCCATCCTCAATCAGAATGCCACCAATGCCATGCAAGCCCTGTTGTGGGGCGATGACTTGGGCATTCAAATAGGCGCGGCGATTGGATTTCATTTATTGCCTCGATTGCGGGCCAGCGCATCAAGAACCGCCATGCGCACGGCCACACCCATTTCCACCTGTTCGCGGATCACGGACTGAGCACCATCAGCCACCGAAGAATCAATCTCCACGCCGCGGTTCATCGGCCCCGGATGCATCACCATGGCGCCGGGCTTCGCATAGGCCAGCTTTTCTTCCGTGAGCCCATAAAAATGATAATATTCGCGCTGCGACGGCACAAACGCGCCAGACATGCGCTCCAGCTGCAAGCGCAGCATCATCACCACATCAGCGCCATCGAGGCCGGCTTTCATATTGCGGTGAACTTCCACGCCAAAATTTTCAATGCCGGAAGGCAGCAATGTGGAAGGGGCCACCACGCGCACGCGCACACCCATCTTGCTCAAAAGTTGAATATTAGAGCGCGCCACGCGCGAATGCAGCACATCGCCACAAATCGCCACGGTCAGCCCTTCCAACTTGCCGAAATGGCGGCGAATAGTCAGCGCATCGAGCAGCGCTTGGGTTGGGTGCTCATGTTGGCCATCGCCCGCATTGATCACCGCGCACGAAACTTTCTGCGCCAGCAATTCCACCGTGCCAGAAGATTGATGCCGCACCACCAGAAAATCCGGATGCATGGCATTGATCGTCATGGCCGTATCCAAAACCGTCTCACCCTTGGAAATGGACGAGGTGGAAACCGCCATGTTCATCACATCAGCACCAAGCCGCTTGCCCGCAATTTCAAACGAACTTTGGGTGCGGGTGGAGGCTTCAAAAAACAGGTTCACCTGAGTGAGCCCCGTGAGAATCGCATGGCGCTTTTCATTGCCCCGGTTGATCTCCACGTAAGTGTCGGCCAAATCGAGAAGAGCTGGAATTTCAAGGGGAGAAAGATCGCTGATCCCCAGAAGATCAGAGGATTTAAACACGGGCGCGCGGGGCTTAAGCGATGTCATTAAAAGCGTTGCTTAGGGCGGATGTGGATTCGGTGCAAGGGCTGTGGATAAGAATGGTTATTGGTCCAAAATTGGATAAAAGTAACTGTGATACTTGCGTCTGCTATTCAGACTTGGAAACCCTGAAACGGGATGCCAGTTGACTGCGCGCATTAGTTAATATATGGAACGGATGTCCTTGGATAAGGACTGAAATTAGAAACCTGAGACGGTTTTGGTAAGAGTGTATGCTGAAAAGCTGCCGACAGATATCAGCCCTAAGGGCTGAGAAGGGTTATCGCTTCAAGTGATACTTATTCCAGA
>JANYGE010000469.1 GCA_025362535.1 Hyphomicrobiales bacterium | reverse complement strand
AAAATCGCAATGGTGCGGTGGGTCTTCCTATCGCGCTGAAAACTCATCAGCCGCTTGATCTCTTGATCATTATGCTAGGCACCAATGATATTAAATTTGCCAACTGCTGCTGTGCCTTTGATGCCTCCATGGGCATGGAACGTTTGGTCACTCTGACGCGCAAGCATAATTGGTCCGGCACCTATAGCTGCCCGCCCATTCTCATTATGTCGCCTCCTGCTTTAGTGCCGACCACCAATGAATGGTTCAATGATCTCTGGGGCCATGCCATTGAAGAGTCGAAACTCTTTGCCCATCATTATTCTCGAATTGCGAAAGAATTGAATGTTCATTTCTTTGATGCGGGTTCAGTAGCGAAGGCCAGTGATGTTGATGGCGGGCATTTGGATGTGGCGAACACAAGAGCGATTGGTGCTGCACTGGTGCCTGTGGTAGAGAAGATTTTAGCGAATAGTGAGTAGCGAATAGCGAATAGGGAAGAATTCTATTCGCCATTCGCTATTCGCTCTTTAACTTGGAGCAAAACAATGGCCGACAATAATTTCGACGTTCTCATCATCGGCGCTGGCCCGGGTGGCTATGTGACAGCTATTCGCGCTGCTCAGCTTGGCTTCAAAGTGGGCCTTGTTGAGCGCGAGCACCTCGGCGGCATTTGCCTCAACTGGGGCTGCATTCCCACCAAGGCGCTGCTGCGCTCGGCTGAGATTTACACTTATATGAACCACGCTGCCGATTATGGCCTTTCGGTTGACAACATCAAATTCGATGCTTCCAAAGTCGTTGCACGTTCGCGTGCTGTCTCCGCCCGTCTCACCATGGGGGTGAACGGCTTGCTCAAGAAAAACAAAGTGCAAATCATTTGGGGTGAAGCCAAGCTTACCAAACCTGGTGAAGTGGTGGTGACTGACTCTAAGAAGCCAATCGTGCAGCCGCAAAACCCGCCACCCAAAGGCACACTGGGGGCAGGGACTTACACCGCCAAACATATCATCCTCGCGACAGGGGCTAGGCCTCGTGTGTTGCCGGGCTTGGAGCATGATGGCAAATTGGTGTGGAGCTATTTCGAGGCCATGGTGCCTGCCGAGATGCCGAAGTCACTTCTGGTCGTTGGCTCTGGTGCTATCGGCATTGAGTTTGCCTCCTTCTACAATGCCATGGGTGTTGATGTGACTGTGGTGGAAATCATGGATCAGATCATGCCGGTTGAAGATGTGGAAATTTCCAAGTTCGCCCAGAAGCAACTTGAGAAGCATGGGCTGAAATTCAAGCTCAGCTCCAAAGTGGCATCGCTTAAAAAGAGTGCAAATTCGGTTACCGCCACGATAGAGCAGGGTGACAAGAAAGAAGAGATCACTGTTGATCGTGTGATCGCCGCTACGGGTGTTGTGGGCAACATTGAAGGTCTCGGCCTTGAGACGCTTGGTGTGAAAATCGAGAAGGGCTGCGTGGTGACCGATGGCTTTGGCCGCACCAATGTGGCAGGGCTTTATGCCATTGGCGATGTGGCGGGGCCGCCCATGCTCGCCCATAAGGCTGAACATGAAGGTGTTATCTGCGTTGAGAAAATTAAAGGCCTTGATGCTCATCCGATGCTCAAAGAACAAATCCCCGGCTGCACCTATTGTCACCCGCAAGTGGCTTCTGTGGGCCTCACTGAAGCCAAGGCCAAGGCCGCTGGCTTCGAAGTGAAAATTGGCAAGTTCCCTTTCGTTGGCAATGGCAAGGCGATTGCGCTTGGTGAAGATCAAGGCCTGGTTAAGACAGTGTTTGACGCCAAGACAGGCCGCTTACTTGGCGCTCACATGGTGGGAGCAGAGGTGACTGAATTGATCCAAGGCTATGTGATTGCCATGGGGCTGGAAACCACAGAAGCGGAATTGATCCACACTGTGTTTCCACACCCAACCTTGTCAGAAATGATGCATGAAAGTGTGCTGGATGCTTACGGCCGCGTCATTCATATGTAATCTTGAATCTGCCACACCCATGGGCCATATCTGCCCATGTTAACTTATAAGACGGGGGTTAAAATGGATTCAAAAAATATTGTTATCGCAGTGCTCATGGGCCTTGCGGCGGGCTGGTTGGCCAGTTGGATTGTTGGCGGCTATGGCATTGTGCAATATCTGATCAGCGGAATATTGGGTTCCTTTGTGGGCTCATTTGTTTTAAACAAAGCAGGCATTAATCTCGGCATTCATAATGAGATTGGGCGCGATATCGCAACGGCAACAATTGGCGCAGTCATTGTCATGATCATCGCCAGAATTTTACATTAAGCAGGAGACTGAAATGCAAGGCATTATGGATATTGGAAGCGTTGGTTTTTGGGGCACAGTCTTGATCGGCATTCTTGCTGGTTGGGTTGCTGAAAAAGTAACTGGCTCAAACATGGGCCTGATCATGAATTTGATCACAGGCATTATCGGTTCGTGGATTGGCTTCTTCATTGCCAATGCTGCAAACATTCAACTCGGTGAATTTTTCCATGGCTGGTTCTGGGGCAATCTTGTTGTCTCAGCAGCAGGTGCTATCATTCTTCTGCTGGTTCTGAAAGTTCTGCGCGGTCGTCGCTAAGGCCAAATGACCACACTTCTCGATACGCTTAAACCGCGTCATCCGGAAAAAGCCAATCGCCCTGAAACCCCACTCCTGCGCAAGCCGGAGTGGATCAGAGTGAAGGCCCCGGGTTCGCCCATCTATGCGGAAACGCAAAAGATTGTGCGCGAGAATAAATTGGTCACAGTGTGTGAAGAGGCAGGCTGCCCCAATATTGGCGAATGCTGGTCAAAAAAACATGCGACCTTCATGGTGATGGGTGACACGTGCACGCGGGCTTGCGCCTTCTGTAATGTGAAAACCGGATTGCCCGAAGCGCTGGATATGGGAGAGCCCGAGCGCGTGGCCGATGCCGTGGCCCGCATGGGCCTGATGCATTCGGTGATCACCTCAGTGGACCGTGATGATCTCGCTGATGGTGGGGCAGGGCATATTGCCCAAACTGTCTTAGCCATTCGCAGATATTCACCTGCCACAACCATTGAAGTTCTCACACCTGATTTTTTAAAAAAAGATGGCGCATTGGAAATGGTGGTGAATGCCAAGCCAGATGTGTTCAATCACAATTTGGAAACAGTTCCCGGCCTCTATTTGAGAATCCGCCCGGGTGCGCGTTATTTCCATTCTCTGCGCCTGTTGGAGCGCGTGAAAGAACTCGATCCACAAATGTTCACCAAATCCGGCATTATGGTTGGCCTTGGTGAAACCCGCGAGCAAGTGATGCAGGTGATGGATGATATGCGCTCGGCTGGAATTGATTTCATTACTATCGGGCAATATCTGCAACCAACCCGCAAACACGCAGCGATTGATCGGTTTGTCACCCCCGATGAATTCAAATCTTACGAAACGCTGGCTTACTCTAAAGGCTTCTTGATGGTGTCATCGTCGCCGCTTACCCGTTCGTCGCATCATGCCGGTGATGATTTCGCCAAATTGCGCGCCGCCCGCGCTGCAAAATAATGGCACATTACACTACCACACGGCGCGTGCATTTAAGCACAGACCAAGCCTTCGCTATTGCGGCTGATGTGGCCGCCTACAAAGAATTTCTACCACTATTGAAGCGCTCGGTTATTCGCGGCGAACGCCACATCAATGGCGCAGAAGAACGTTTTGATGCAGATTTACAAGTGGCCCTTGAGAAATTGGGCTTTCATGAAAGCTTCACCAGCCACGTGATTACCAACAGTGAAACACACACCGTAACAGCAACATCTTCAGATGGTCCGTTGAAGTCGCTTCGTGCCGTATGGTCGATTGTACGTGCGGGCGAGGGCGCTGCGGATGTTACAATCACCATCGATTATGTTTTAAAAAACATGATGCTGCAAATGATGGTAGGCAGCATGATGGGTTTTGCCACGCAGAAGATCATGCAGGCCTTTGAAGACCGTGGGCAGGCGGTTTATGGGAACTCACTCTAAGGTTTTTGCTTCATCCCACAGCGCATCCATTTCCTCTAAATTCGAATCCTTCGGCAAGCGGCCACGCTTTTCCAACTCAGCCTCAATGTGTTTAAAGCGCCGTGTGAACTTCTCGTTGGTTGAGCGCAAAGCGGCCTCCGCGTCGATGCCCAAATGCCTGGCCACATTGGCCAGCGCAAAAAGCAAGTCGCCGAATTCTTCAGCCTTGTGCTCCTCAGAAGCCTCGCGAAATTCGGCGATCTCTTCAGTGATTTTGTCGTAAACATTTTCAACCGATGGCCAGTCGAACCCAACCTTGGCCGCCTTGGCTTGCAGTTTTGTGGCGCGGGTTAATCCGGGCAGGGCGAGGGGCACCGCATCGAGAAGACCTTGCTTGGGTTGGCCTGCCCGCTCTTTGGCCTTGTTATCTTCCCAAAAGCCCTTGGCCACTCCGGCGGCACGCGCTTGTGCATCGCCAAACACATGCGGATGGCGGCGGATCATTTTGGTGACCACGGCCTCAATGACATCATCAAACGTGAAGCTGCCTTCCTCGGCCGCCATCTGGGCGTGGTAGATCGGTTGCAGCAGAAGATCGCCAAGCTCATCACAAAGGTCGGCCTTATTGCCGCGTGCAATGGCGTCGGCCACCTCATAGGCTTCCTCAATCGTATAAGGTGCTATAGTGCTGAAGTCCTGTTGCAGATCCCACGGACAGCCCGTCACTGGGGTGCGCAGGGCCTCCATAATCGCTCGCAGGGTGGCAATATCACGAGGGTTCATTTGGGTTGGATCAGGCATATCTCTCATTCGCATAATATATATTATGGAATATTTCTTCTTGGAAATATGTCCATAATATCTGGAAGGTTCTGTCTAATAACTTGGCCCCGTCAAGGTGTTAGGCGTAGTAGTTCATCACTTGGGTAAGCTATCCTTTGGCCACTGGTGCGGTTTGCAGCTTGCGACCTTGTTGAAATCTTTGTCATAGAC
>JANYGE010000128.1 GCA_025362535.1 Hyphomicrobiales bacterium | reverse complement strand
CCCCAACATTGGCACTGCAATTCTTCACGTTCCAGGCCCCTGCTGTGGCCTATGCAACAGTTGCCATTTTAACGGCGACCACATTTATTTTCGCAGGCTATCTGCGCGAGCAAGTCTGCACCTATATGTGCCCCTGGCCACGCATTCAGGCAGCTATGCTGGATGAGGATTCACTTGTTGTCACTTATAATGATTGGCGCGGCGAACCCCGCTCAAGGCATCAGAAAAAAGCTGAAGCAGCAGGTGAAAAACTGGGCGACTGTGTGGATTGCAATGCCTGCGTGGCGGTGTGCCCGGCGGGAATTGATATTCGGGATGGGCAGCAATTGGAGTGCATCACCTGTGCGCTGTGCATTGATGCCTGCGACAATGTCATGGATAAAATTGGCGCACCGCGCGGGTTGATTTCCTATTCGACCTTGAAAACCTATGATGCCCAAAAGGCCGGAAAGCCTGCCGTGATTGGCTGGCGCTCATTCATTCGGCCACGAACATTAATATATACAGCGGTGTTCGTGACGGTTGGCCTGCTCATGCTTTTCTCGCTTCTGCACCGCAGCCGCCTTGATGTCACCGTGCAAAGTGATCGCAATCCACAATATGTCAAACTGTCGGATGGCAGCATTCGCAATGGCTACACAATTGAGATTTTGAACATGGAGCAACGCCCGCGCAGCTTTGCCTTAACCCTTGCTGGCTTGCCCGCAGCCGCCATGACCATGGCTGGTGTTGATGGTGAGCCACAGCAGAGTTTTAATATTGAAGTTGAAGCTGATAAGCTGCGGGCCTTCAAGATTTTCGTTGCAACACCAGCAGAAGCCATAACGAATGATCAAATGCCTTTCACCTTCCAAGTGATAGAGCAAAACAGTAGCAATCCCGAGACCCGCAATTATAACGCCATATTCCGCTCAGCCCACAAGGATCAAACACCATGACACGCACATTCACGGGTTGGCACATGGCCGCGATTACGGTTTCATTCTTTGCGGTGATCATTGCTGTCAATATCACACTGGCAGTCTACGCAAGTTCAAGCTGGACCGGCCTTGTGGTCGAGAATAGCTATGTTGCCAGTCAAAGCTTTAATCATGATGTGGAAATCGCCAGGCAGCAGCAGGCAGCCGGTTGGCAGATCAAACTGGATGTGAGCCAGACGGCTGCCCAGATCGCCATTTCTGATCGCTCACATCAACCAGAAACCGGCCTTGATGTGCGGATGCTTCTGCAACGCCCAACCAATGACACCGATGATAAAACGCTGAGCCTGCATGAAATTTCACCCGGTCTTTACGGCATGGATATTCCGTTAGGTACTGGCATGTGGAATGTCGATGTAACTGCCGAAGGGCCAGATCGTAAGCCTCTAAGGTTTGTGCAACGCATTTTTGTGAACTGAGGGAGCAGCACTATGAATTGCTGTGCAATTGGAAATGTGATGGATGCGGGCACCTTGTTTCAAGGTGATTTAGCGCCGTGGATATTCACCCAACAAAACGGCCAGCGTGAAATTGATCTGATTATCCCGGGCCTCTCCAGCGCAGAATCGATCACCACGATTGAAGAGGCTATAGAAAGCCTTCCCCATGTCTTGTCGGCGCGGATAAATTTTACCGGCAGGAGATTGCTGGTCACATGGACTGATGCGGATTTCAATCCCAATTCTATTGCCAAAACTTTGAGTGAACTTGGCTTCACCTCACGTCCGTTTGATCCGAGTGGCTCTGGCTTTAAAGCGGATGATGCGCAAAGCCGGATGCTGCTTAGGGCGGTTGCAGTTTCTGGCTTTGCTGCCGCCAACATCATGTTGCTCTCGGTTTCTGTCTGGTCAGGTGCTGAAGGCACAACGCGCGATCTGTTTCATTGGATTTCGGCTGTCATTGCCTTGCCCACCGTGGCCTATGCGGGTCGCCCATTTTTCAGGAGTGCGGCGCGGGCTCTATCATCCGGTCAATTTAATATGGATGTTCCAATTTCGCTCGCGGTTTGCCTTGCCGCCATGATGAGCCTCTATGAAACCTCCACTCATGGCAAGGTGGCTTATTTTGATGCGTCAGTAACCTTGCTGTTCTTCTTATTGACGGGGCGCTATCTTGATCATTTGATGCGGGCCCGTGCGCGCTCGGCGGTGTCTCAACTTCTCTCCCTTGCCGCATCAAGTGCAATGATAGTTGATGAGGCAGGTGTGCCGCGGCTCATTTCGGCAACGGCCATTCAACCGGAAATGAAAATGCTGGTTGCCACTGGCGAGCGCTTTGCGGCTGATGGTGTGGTGGCCTCTGGGGTGAGTGAGATTGATCGCTCATTGGTAACAGGTGAGAGCAATCCAGAATCGGTAACCTGTGGTTCAGTGGTTCATGCCGGCATGATGAATTTGACAGGCCCCTTGACGGTCGAAGTGACGGCTGCAGGGCAGGATACATTTTTAGCAGAAATAGTCCGCCTCATGACGTCGGCGGAACAGAGCCGCTCGCGCTTCGTGCAAATCGCCGACAGGCTGGCCCGGATTTATTCGCCAGCGGTGCATATTCTCGCAGGCCTCACATTGGTGGGCTGGCTGTTCTGGACTGGTGGCGATTGGCACGCGTCATTGATGACGGCGATTGCGGTTCTCATCATCACCTGCCCCTGTGCGCTGGGGCTTGCTGTGCCAGCTGTGCAGACCGTGGCAAGTGGTGTTCTCTTTCGCAATGGTGTGATGATAAAAGATGGTGCAGCACTTGAAAAGCTCAGCGCTATTGATACGGTGATATTTGATAAAACCGGAACACTGACACGTGGCAATCTGCGCTTGGTCAATGCCGCCGCGCTTTCACCCGCAGCCCTCGCCTTGGCAGCGGGTCTGGCCCAGATCAGCCGCCATCCGCTTTCAAAAGCGATTTGTGAGGCTGCAAGGCTGCAAGGCATAACCCCTTTGGTGATAGAAAAGAGTGAGGAAGTGCCCGGTTGTGGCTTGCTCGGCCATGATCAGGGGGAACAGGTAAAACTCGGATCACGCTTCTGGTGTGGCATGCCAGAAAATGAAACCCAAGGCCTGCCCGAATTTGTACTCGTAAAGGGTTCACGGGCTCCAACTTTGTTTACTTTCGAAGATGAGTTGCGCGATGATGCTGGAGCGGTGATTGCGGCTTTGAAGGCGATTGGAACCCATGTGGAAATTCTTTCTGGGGATCGCCCTGCTGCTGTGCAGCGCACGGCCGAAAGACTTGGCATTGAGCTTTGGCAGGCGGGTGTAACGCCACAAGCAAAACTGGCCAATGTTCATGCACTCAAAGATGCGGGCCGAAAAGTTCTTATGGTTGGTGATGGGCTGAATGACGCGCCAGCACTTGCAGCAGGATTTACCTCCATGGCACCTTCATCGGCCAGTGATGTGGGGCGAAATGCGGCGGATACGATTTTCATGGGCGAGAGTCTGATGCCCGTGTTGGTGGCGCGCAATGTTGCGATTGCAACGCATCAAATATCGATTCAGAACTTCACGCTTGCAGTAGGCTATAATGCCCTTGCGGTGCCACTGGCTATGCTGGGCTTTGCGTCACCGCTGATTGCAGCCATTGCCATGTCGACATCGTCTATTATCGTGATCGCAAATTCTCTGCGGCTTGCCTTCCAATTTCGCCAACGCACAGCCCTAGCCAAAAGCCAAGTGCAGGGCTTAACTCACCTTGAGCAGAGGGCGGCATGAATATTTTGCTGTTCCTGATTCCGGTAGCCTTGGCCTTGGGCGCCCTTGGCCTTGCGGCATTTCTGTGGAGCATTCGCAGTGGGCAATATGATGATCTCGATGGGGCGGCCAACCGCATCCTCGTTGACGAAGATCGCCCTAAACAGTCTAAGTCAAAAGAGTGACTGAAACGATTTTAAAGGTGTGCATCTCTTCATCATGCTCACGGATTGAAATATAGTCTCCGCTGCGGATGATGTGATTGCCCAAACGATAGCCTGTTTCATCATCATTCTCATCGCCATGAACGTCGTAATGAAAGGCCCAGGAACCGCCGGGTTTTCGCACCAAATGGCCAAGCTCATCAGGCTCACCTTGCCAAAAGCGTTTCACACGACACTTGGCGCGCAGCTGGTGCCAAGCCTCGGCATCTATGTGATCCGCACTGTTAAGTGGAGCCACAAATTCATAACCATGGGCAGCACTGCCATCTGGAAATTCAGGGTTGCGCGCCATCTCAATTCTGATTTCGCTCAAGGTCATGTCGAAGGCCTTAGTGCGACATGAGAACGGGAATAGTCATATGTTCAAGAACATAGCGTGAGGCACCACCAAAAATAAACTCGCGCATCCGTGAATGGCCATAGGCTCCCATCACCAAGAGATCTGAACCAAGATCATTGGCGCGCAATAGCAGGGCTTCGCCCGCATTCCGCCCATCCGTCATCATCGGCTCGGCAATGGTTTTAAAGCCATGACGCGTGAGTACGGCCGCTTCTTCTGCTCCTGGAACCTGACCCGCATCATCGGGTTGCAGATAGGGATCAACCCACACCAACCGCGTTTCCTTGCTGTGCCGCAAGAGTGGTAACACATCGAACATGGCCCGTGCCGATTCCCGTGTGCCGTTCACCCCAATCACCACTTTTTCAAATTTGCCCGTCGCATTGGATTTAATTTGACCTGTCCTTGGCACAACCAAAACAGGCCTGCCCGATTCCATAATCAGGCGTTCTGTGATGTTCCGTTCAATTCCATTGGAATCAGTCGTCACGCTGCCTTGGCTGGTGATGATCACATCAGCACTGCGGGCATTGAAAATGGCGCCCGGTGCAATTTCTGGGAACGTAGAGTCAACCTCGCGCCACTCCATGCGCAGGCCTTCCAGCTTTGTTTTGGCTTCGAATTCAGTCTTTATGGCATCGCGTTTCGATTTGAATAAATCGCGATAGCCTTCAAAGAGAATTGGCATGCCAGACATGCCAGCATCAGAATAGACTTGCGCTGCCGGAATCACATAAAGCCCAATGAGATGTGCATCATGTTGGCGCGCCAATGCACTAGAAGCCTCCAACAATCTTTGTGTTTGGCCAATATCATTGAGTAAAACCACGATTGTTTTGAAAGACATCACAAACTCCTGTGTCTAAGTTATTTAATCTGGTCGGTCCGCAAACCCAGCACGCTGTAAAGCGGACAGTAATTTACAATCGCTGTTAGAATGGGGATAACACCAATCCAGCCTAGGTAGCTGTGAGGCGTTTCTTTTGCGATCAGCGCAAAACCAATGAGCACAGCGCCTAAAATCAAACGCAGGACCCGGTCGTAAGTTCCCATATTGGTCATCATAGCCTTGCTCCATCGGTAATTCTCGAAGCATCCTGATCACAACCCAAATAAAGCGCATTGATCTCTATCAATCTTGTCACATTGCCGAAAGCTGTGGATTTGCTAAATCAGGCCCCGAAAACTGATGCGCACCCTTGGATCTATCCCTCATGCCGATTGAAAACCAAATTCTGCAGACGGTATATGACACATCTCCAGATGCCATTATTGTGATTGATGAAACGGCTATCATTCAGTCATTCAACAAGACCGCAGAGAGAATGTTTAACTATACGGCAGCAGAGGTTTTAGGTCAAAACATCAAAATCCTGATGCCACCTTATTTTGCCAATCATCATGATAACTTCATTGAACGCTATCTGCGAACTGGTGAACGCCGGATTATTGGCATTGGGCGCATCGTCACGGGTCAACGCAAAGATGGTTCAACCTTCCCGATTGAACTCTCAATTGGCGAAGCCAAGACCACGGACCGACGGTTGTTTGCTGGCTTTATCCGTGACCTGACCGAGAAGCAAAAAGTTGAACAACGGGTGCATGAATTACAGGAAGAACTGATCCATGCGGCACGCCTCGCCAGTCTCGGTGAGATCACCTCGATGGTGGCCCATGAGGTTAATCAACCCCTTTCAGCCTCAGGCACCTATTTGGAAGTGGCGCGTGAGCTCTTAAACTCAAACGACGAAAATGACCGCGCCAGGGGCATGAAGGCCATTGATCAGGCCGATGCCCAGATAAAGCGGGTGGGCGATACGGTGCGGCGCATCCGGGAATTTGCCCGCAAGAAAACTCCAGAATTGGCGCTGGAGGATATCAACCGCATTATTGAGGAAGCCAACGCCATAGCCGCCGTTGGCTCCAAAGCCCGCGGCATCCGGACCACCTTTGATCTTGCCCCGCAGCGCCCAGAAGCAAAAGTTGATCGTATCCAAATTCAACAGGTGGTGATGAATTTGGTGCGCAATGCCATTGATGCCATGACCGGCCATGACCGTCGCGAGTTGATTTTGCAATCCCGTTTGACTGAAGCGGATCAGATTGAAATCAGTATTCTTGATTCTGGCCCCGGTATTTCTGAGGCAACTGCCAGGAAGCTTTTCATCCCCTTCGTCACCACAAAAAAAGATGGCACCGGACTGGGCCTTGCCATTTGCCGCACCATTGTTGAAGCCCATGGCGGCAAGCTGTGGCATGAAAAAAGCAGCCTTGGCGGTGCCGCCTTCAAGTTCACCATTCCGGTGCAGGTGCAGGGCTAATGGCTGAGCTTATTCATGTGATCGATGATGACGAGGGTGTGCGGCTTGGGCTTTGTGCTTTGCTCGAGGCCAAAGATTATAAATCTATCCCCCATGCCTCATGTGAGGCCTTTCTGAACGATTACACAGCAGAAACCACGCTGTGTATTGTGGCTGATTTGCGCTTGCCGGGGCTGGGTGGTCTCGATTTGCAAGCCCATTTGCTTGGCCAAGCGATTGATTTGCCATTTATTGTGATTACCGGCCATGGTGATGTTTCGAGTGCGGTGCGCGCGTTGAAAGCCGGTGCTGTCGATTTTATAGAAAAGCCGATTGACGGAAAAATGTTTCTGTCAGCAGTGGAACGGGCGATCAGAACCAGGCGCGCCGTCTTGAAAACCTCGGCGATGCTCGCTTCAGCCCAAGAAAAATTTTCCAATCTCACCCCGCGTGAGCATGATGTCTTACGCCACATTGTGAACGGCAATCCAAATAAAATAATCGCGCATGAATCGGGCATCAGCCCGCGCACGGTGGAAAATCACCGGGCCAGACTCATGGATAAAATGAAAGCCGCAAGCCTTGCCGATTTGGTGAGCATGGCGCTGGCTGCCGGGCTTTCATCAAAATCATCGGCCTAGGTAGTTTTCCGGACTAGATTTTTTATTCGCCGAGCAGATATTTTATGCCTATTTCGCCAAGGCATTTGCATGGCACAGCTTGT
>JANYGE010000463.1 GCA_025362535.1 Hyphomicrobiales bacterium | reverse complement strand
CAATTTGCGGCGCAAGGTTCGCAGGCACAAGGTGTAAAAGTTTTTCAGGCAAAATGATTTCTTCGGCAAAACAGCCATCGCAGGCCTCACCGATAAAGCCCAATGTTTCACAGAGATGCTGCCTGCCCGCCAGACAGGGGCCGCATTCACCGCACCAGAAACGTGAATCCGCAGCAATGATATCGCCAAGTTTGAAAGTGGCTACACCCGCGCCCAGCTCGGTCACAACACCAGTGAATTCATGGCCAGCAATAGAAGGCGAACGGGTGATCCATTGCCCTGTCTTGAAATTGTGCAAATCCGAACCACAAATGCCTGCAAAAGTGACACGCACCCGCACCCATCCAGCCTGCGGCACAGGCTGTGGAACGTTTTCAACCCGCAGGTCGCCTTTGGCGTAAAGTCTCACGGCCTTCATGAACATTTGCCTCTTGATGCGGTTGACGTTTCATCTGATTTAATATCAAAGTGAAAGCCATAACAAACATAAAGGGTCCATCATGAGTAAGAATTTCACACGCCGTACCGTTTTGAAAGCGGGCCTTGCAACTGCTGCCATGGCAGGTTTTACACCAAGCGCTTTTGCTGATGACTTGCCAGCCAAGCCTGAAGCAGGAACCTTAAAGATGGGCCTCAACCCTTGGCTCGGCTATGGCCAATGGCATATTGCGGCCAAAAAGGACCTGTTCAAAGCGCAAGGCCTTGAAGGCGTGGAGCTTGTCAACTTCACGACAGATGCTGACTTGAACGCCGCACTGGCTTCCGGCCAATTGCAATGCGGCAATATTGCAACCCACACAGCGATGAATTTCATCGCCGCGGGATTGCCGATCAAGATCGTCCTGCTGATGGATGTTTCCACCACGGCGGACGCAATGATTTCCGATGGCACAGTCACTGACATCAAGGGCCTCAAGGGCAAACAGGTTGCTCTGGAAGAAGGCACCACCAGCGACATTTTGCTGAACTATGCGCTGGCACAAAACGGCATGACGATTGCCGATGTGCAAAAAGTGCCGATGCCTGCGGCTGATGCAGGTTCAGCTCTTATTGCAGGCAAAGTGCCCGTGGCCGTCACTTATGAACCTTATTTAACGCTAGCCAAGCAACAAAATGCCAATACCAAGATGATCTATAGTGCTGGTGAAAATCCTGGTCTCATCTCAGACGTTCTTGTTGTCACCGATGAATTCCTCAAGAGCAAGCCCGGGCAGATTGTTGCTTTGGTGAAAGCCTGGGGTGCGGCGGTTGATGATTACCGCAAGGATACAGCTGGCGGACGCGCCATCATCTCAGAAGCCGTTGGCGCCAAGCCCGATGAGCTGACAACCGCCTTTGACGGCGTGACTTATTATTCCTTGGCCGAGAACAAGACAGAGCTTGGTGGCAATTTCACCACGAAGGTTATTCCGGAAGTCCATAAAGCAGCGCGTGCTGCTGGCATCTTGCAGGCCGATGTTGATCTCTCAACCGCCATCGACGCACGGTTTGTGGATGCTGCAAGCAAATAAAAAGGCGGGCAAACGCCGTCTTTTCGCGCTGGGTGAAAAAATCAGCACGGCAGAATTCCTTGGCATCGCCGCCACGGTTTTCGCCGTGCTAGCTTTGCTGTGGTACATCACAACGGCTTTGGGCCTTGTGAGACCCCTGTTTTTGCCGTCACCTGCGCAGGTGTTTAGCCGCTTGGCCGAACTGTGGTTCAATGGGCAGTTGCAGGAAGACATGGCGATCAGCATCTACCGCATCTCGCTCGGTTTCCTGATCTCGACGGTTATCGCTCTTCCGGTTGGCATTCTCATCGGTTGCTATCGCAGCTGGGAAGCGGCGATTGAACCCTTCGTTGATTTCATACGTTACATGCCAGTGGTTGCCTTCGTGCCGCTCACCATCCTGTGGACCGGAATCGGTGACGTCCAAAAAATCCTGATCCTGTTCATCGGCACATTTTTTCAGCAGGTGCTGCTGGTGATGGACAATGTGAAGGGTGTGCCGCGCGACTTCGTCAAGCTTGGCCGCACCCTACAGATGCCGGAATGGCGCATTTTAAAATCCATTGTGCTGCCTTCGGCCATGCCGGCAATCTGGGATTCAATGCGGATCAGCTTGGGCTGGGCCTGGACTTGGCTGGTGGTGGCGGAACTTG
>JANYGE010000456.1 GCA_025362535.1 Hyphomicrobiales bacterium | reverse complement strand
AGGCCGGATTGGAAAAACACAAAGCTTCAATGACTAACAAAGCCAGGCTGATATTTGAATTGCCCATGCCAGCGGCTTGCAGCGAAGGCACCTATGTTGCTCCTGCTATTTTTGAAGTACCATCGCTTGATATGCTCTCGCGTGAAGTGTTTGGCCCGATCTTGCATGTGGTGCAATTCGAGGGTGAGAAGTTGGATGCTGTGTGTGATCAAATTAATGCCAAAGGTTTTGGCCTTACATTAGGCTTACACACGCGCATTGAATCCGTGGTGCGGCAGGTGCGGGCGCGCATGAAAGTTGGCAATCTTTATGTGAACCGCAACCAAATTGGCGCTGTGGTTGGTGCGCAACCTTTTGGGGGCGAGGGATTGTCGGGCACGGGCCCTAAGGCTGGGGGGCCGCATTATTTACAGCGCTTTGCAGTGGAGCGGGTGTGTTCGGTTGATACCACGGCTTCAGGCGGCAATGCCGTGTTGTTATCGATGTGAGGGAGATTTGCTCTTAAACGAAATCCCGTGTTTCACTGCGGATTTGCCAAATTTCTCGCGGATGCGATCGATGGCGATTTCAGCTTTGGTGCGCGCAGCACTCTGGGCATCGAGGCTTTTTGCGTCTTCATCAAATTTAGACTCGGTGAGATTTGAGAGTCCGATACCGAGCAATCTGAATTTTGCTCCGGTTGCTTCTTTTACGAGAAGCGGTTTGCCGTATTCGAAAATGCGGTGCGCCAAGCGCGTCGGGTCTTGTAGGGAGATGGCTCTGGTGCGAGTCTTGAAATCAGAAGTTTTTAATTTGAGATTGACGGTGTGGCCAGCGAGCTCCGAAGATTTGGCCCGGTGAGAAACCCGTTCGCACAGCCTCCACAGCATCGCTTCCAATTCCTCATAATCGGAAATGTTTTCGTCGAAAGTGGTTTCAGCGCTAATGCTTTTCGTATCACTTTCAATCACCACATCGCGCGTGTCATCGCCGCGTGACAAGTGATAGAGTCTGGCTCCCATGCTGCCGAATTGGCGCATAAGGTCAATCTTTTCGAGATTTTGCAATTGGCCGATGGTGTTGATTCCGGCTTTGGCCAATTTTTGTTGCATGGCATGGCCCACGCCCCAAATGGCTTGTACCGGTTTTGGGGCGAGCACGGCTTTTGTTTCGGCCTTGCCAATAATAGAAAAGCCGCGCGGCTTCTCGAGATCGGAGGCTAGTTTGGCGAGAAACTTATTATGCGACAGGCCGACCGATGAGGTGATGCCGACTTCGGTTTGAATCTTACGCACGAGCTTGGCAAGGCTGAGAGCCGGAACCGCACCATGCAGACGTTCAGTTCCGGAAAGGTCGAGAAAGGCCTCATCGATTGAAACGGGCTGCACCAAAGGCGTAAATTGCAACATGATCTCACGCACTTGGCGTCCGGCTTCGGCATATTTTGCCATGTTGGGCTTTATCACCACGGCGTCTGGGCAAAGTTTCAAAGCTTTGAACATGGGCATGGCGGATCTTACGCCGTGAATGCGGGCAATGTAACAGGCGGTTGAAACAACGCCGCGGGTTTGGCCCCCGACGATAACGGGTTTGTCCACCAGTTCAGGATTGTCGCGCTTTTCGACGGCGGCATAAAACGCGTCGCAGTCTATGTGAGCAATCGAAAGCAATTTAATTTCAGGATGGCGCAACAGGCGCGGGGAATGGCAGGCATGGCAACGCTTTTCATCGGCTTTGGTTTCGACCAAGCAATCGCGACAGAACCCTGCAATATGGTGGCCTTCTTCCATGGCCTTAGACTACGCCGCGCTGGTGTCAGAATCTAGCAGCTGATCAGATCTAGGATATGGGGTTTGGCCAAGTCCCAGCTATGTGTGCGGAGAGAGACAAAATCAAAATATGGAGTATGGCGGGCTAAGCGCTCGTCTTGCAAAAAATGCACAATTTTTACGTGTGGGGCATGATCATTTGCTGATTGTACGAATCCTGCGCTGTCATCCACAAATACAACCGGACCCGTGGTCTGGTTGGCGAGATGTTTAATGGCTGGACCTTTGGGGCCGGAATTGGTGATCACTGGATAGGTAATTCCGAGATCTTTTAGATTTTCGGTGCGGTCTGATTTGGCAAAATGCGGCAGATTGGTGAGCATAACCACATTGGTGGATTTTCCGATTTCGAGTAGAGATTCAACGGCGCCATCAATGGGATGCAGATTACGCGTACATTCCATAAAAAACTCATCAATAAGCTGGCTTACGGTCTCTGCTGATATTGCTTCATTGTTTGTGGTGTTGCGAATGTTTCCGGCAAGCGCAAGGCTGGCGGTTTCGAGCCAGAGATGGCGCTGGCGCAAAAAGCCCTCAAAGCTTCGGGTGAAATGGACGACGACTTCATCGACATCGCAGATCACCAGCGGTTTGCTGTTTTCAATGTGAAGGGAAGCCAATTGCTCTTTTGTGAATTCAGGTATCATAAGTTGCACCGGGGAGCGCAAATCTTGCGCGTTGGAGGGATTCAGGCTTTAGGCCAGCGAAGGATGAGAATTCAACGAGCAGAGTTTCGTTTTGTAGCGCATAATCCAACACAAAGCCTTGAAATTCGGGGTTTGCCGCCCCTGATTGCAGATCACCCAAAGATATGCCTGAGAGGCCCAAGAAACGCTCTAGTTGTTCCTCTCCAGATACGATATAAGTAATTAGATTCAATGCAATAGTTGAAGCTTCTACAGCGTTTATTGAGCTTGCTTTCACGATAAATTCTCTGTCGGTTAACCAGATTATGCAACAAAAAGGCCGATTTTAAGGAGTTAGTTACAGAACTTGGAGCAAAATGCAAAGAAGCTTCATTTTATTGGGAGGCCTTGGATTGGGATTGGGCCGTCCAAAGAGATGGCGGAAAGAAATATGGACCTTGGCAGATATGATTCTGTGAGCAACGAGACCGTGCCGGGAGTTGTGGCAGCTATGCAAAAGACTGTTTTGGTTGTTGAAGATAACGAACTCAACATGAAACTATTTAACGATCTCTTGGAAGCCCATGGCTATAAAGTGGTGCAGACCAGAGACGGGCTTACTGCTTTAGATATGGCACGCAAACACCAGCCTGATTTGATTTTGATGGATATTCAATTGCCAGAAGTCTCGGGCATTGAAGTGACCAAGTGGCTCAAAGAAGATGATGAGCTGCGCGCCATCCCGGTTATTGCTGTTACGGCCTTCGCAATGAAGGGCGATGAACAGAAAATCCGCGAAGGCGGCTGTGAAGCCTATATTTCGAAACCTATTTCGGTAATGAGCTTTTTACAAACCATTGATAAATTTTTGAAGAAATCGGCATGACCGCACGCGTTCTCGTTGTCGACGACATTCTCGCGAATGTGCGCCTTTTAGAGGCAAAGCTTTCGGCTGAGTATTTTGAAGTTGTCACTGCGATGAATGGATTAGATGCGCTTGAAGCGATTCATCGGACCAAGCCTGATATTATTCTGCTCGACGTGATGATGCCTGGCATCGACGGCATTGAGGTGTGTAAGCGCATCAAAGCCAATCCTGCCACACAACATATTCCCGTTGTTATGGTGACAGCCCTTGATCAACCGGAAGACCGGGTGCGTGGGCTTGAAGCGGGTGCTGACGATTTTCTGACCAAGCCGGTTAATGATATTTCCCTGTTTTGCCGCATCAAAAGCCTGGTGCGTTTAAAAATGCTCACCGATGAGTTGCGGATTCGGGCTGAAACCGGCGATGTTGTTGGTCTGGTTGCCAAATCGGCGGTGCAACAGAGTGACCATCATGGCAATGTGTTGCTGGTTGATACGAAGTCTTCGTCGGCGGACCGGGTCAGCGGGTTTCTTTCAGAAAAACACAATGTCCATCATGTCAGTGATCCAGCCCAGGTGGTCGAAATTGCTGCTAATGCAAACCCGCCTTTTGAGCTGATTGTGATTAGCTTGGATGAAACAAAATTTGATGGCTTGCGCCTGTGTTCGCAGTTGCGCTCCTTTGAAGGAACACGGCAAACGCCGATTTTGATTTTGGTTGATCAGGATGATCAACCGCGATTGCTGCGCGCTTTAGATATGGGCGTGAATGACTATTTGATGCGGCCCATTGATCAACAAGAGCTGATGGCGCGAGTTGCTACACAAGTGAAGCGTTGGCGCTACACTGAGCAATTGCGCATGAATGTTAAGACATCGATTGAGCTTGCAATCACTGATTCACTGACTGGTCTCAATAACCGCCGCTATCTTGAATCGCATTTAGGCCATTTGATTGAGCATTTCATTAATCGTGGAAAGCCGCTTTCGATTCTGGCCATTGACGTAGATTTCTTCAAACAAATCAATGATACTTATGGCCATGATGCTGGCGATAGAGTGTTGCAAGAATTGGCTGCACGGATCAAGACCAGCACGCGCACAATTGATCTGTGCTGCCGCACGGGTGGTGAGGAATTTGTTTTAGTCTTGCCCAATACAGGCTCTGATGCCGCAGAAAATACGGCACAAAGGCTGCGCAAATCGGTTGCCAACAAGCCATTTTTAATTGGGCCGCAACAATCCGTTTCCGTGACGGTCTCAATTGGTTTGGCTGGTCTCGGGAGTGCGACGGATACGCTAGACCTTTTTATGAAACGTGCCGATTCCGCATTATACACCGCAAAACGCGAAGGCCGGAACCGCGTGGTTCAAGCCGCAGCTTAAGGCTAATTTTCACCTTTACTTTGGCAGATACAATCGCCATCTGTGCTTGAGTTGCAGGGGCTGCATGTTTCTGTAATACTGGTTCCACAGAAGGCAGGCGTATGGCTTGCGGTTAGAGATTGAGGAGAGCGTAATGGGTTCATTATCGATTTGGCATTGGGCGATTATTTTGGTCGTGGTATTTTTGGTGTTTGGCGGCAAAGGCAAGATATCGGATTTGATGGGTGATGCTGGCAAAGGCATTAAGAGCTTCAAAAAAGGCCTTGCTGATGATCCAGCAGACGCGAAATCTTTGGAAGCCGATGCAACTGAAACAGCAAAGCAAGCTACTGAAAAAGTTAAGAGCTAACTGAATTCATTATGTTTGATTTCGGCGTCGGATATTCCGAACTGTTTGTGTTGGCAATTATAGCTGTTGTTGTCATTGGACCAAAGGATTTACCGGTGGTGCTGCGTAAATATGGCCAGTTGATGCAGCGGGTGCGCGGCATGGCGCGTGAGTTTCAAGGTCATGTTGATGTGGCCATGAAGGATGCTGGCGTTGCTGATCTCAAGAAAGATTTGCAAAGCATGAAAGCGGCGGTGAATGATACTGTGAAATCGCCCACGATGCAGGGCAGCAATTCTACGCTTGCTTCGCTCAAGAAAAATGATTTCGACAAATTTTTTGGTGAGACCCCAATCGCAGGCGAAACGCGTGTGGCTGGCAATGCAGTCGCCGAAACATGACCAAAGAGGATATTGACGCCTCCGAAGCGCCGCTGATGGACCATCTGCTGGAGTTACGCAGAAGGCTGATGTGGGCGGTTGGATCTTTTTTTGTAGCCTTTGCTGTGAGCTTTTTTTTCTCGACGCAACTGTTTCAACTTTTGATTTTGCCGTTTCACTGGGCCACGGGCGCAGATGTAAAACTGATTTCAATTAAGCTGCTCGGCTTCTTTTTGGTGAAGTTGAAAATCGCTATGTTTGGCGGAATGTTCATTGCGTTCCCGATGATTGCTACGCAGATGTATAAATTTGTTGCGCCTGGCCTTTATAAGCATGAGCGCCAGGCTTTATTTCCCTACCTGATTGCTACACCGGTTTTTTTCGTGTTGGGTGCCGCTCTTGTTTATTTCGTGCTGCTGCCTTTTGCGATTAAATTCTTCTACACCCTGCCGCCTACTGGCGTGGAAATTCAGCCGGATGTTGAGGCCTATCTTGATTTTGTAATGATGCTAATTTTGGCCTTCGGCCTGACCTTCCAATTGCCCGTGGTGTTGACGCTGCTGGGCCATATTGGGATTGTGAACTATGAGCAACTGACCAAGGGCAGACGTTTTGCCATTGTTGGTGTCTGCGCACTTGCTGCTGTGATCACTCCGCCAGACCCGATTTCAATGCTCGCCATGGCCGTACCGCTTGGTCTTCTTTATGAAATTGCGGTTTTGGCCGTGTGGTTCCTCGAAAAACGCCGTAAGAAAGCTGCTTCAAAAGAGCTGACGCCGTAAAAGCCATTTGAGTGCCGCCGCGATGCGCCCTATAGGAGGCTGAAATCAGTTTCTTAAGGTGATACCATGCACGACATTAAAGCCATTCGCGAAAACCCAGCCGCATTTGATGCAGGCCTAGCACGGCGTGGATTGGCAACCTTGTCCAGCTCTTTACTTGCCATCGACGAGCAAAAGCGCGAGACGATGCAAAAGCTGCAAGATGCACAGAGCCGCCGCAATTCTTTATCGAAAGAAATAGGCGCTGCCATGGGCAAGAAGGATGTGGCGCTGGCTGATAAGTTAAAGGCCGATGTTGCAGGCCTCAAAGATTTTATCACAACAGGCGAAGAGCAGGAACGGGTGCTCACAAAGCAACTCAATGATGCTTTGGCCGTTATTCCCAATTTGCCGATGGCTGATGTGCCCGCTGGCAAAGATGAGCATGACAATGTGGAGGTTCGCAGCTGGGGCCAGAAGCCATCCTTTGCATTTGAACCGCAGCAGCATTTTGATATTGGTGAAGGCCTCGGCCTGATGGATTTTGAAATTGCTTCAAAACTTTCAGGTGCGCGCTTTGTGGTGCTGAAAGGGGCTTTGGCCCGCATGGAACGAGCGCTGGCGCAGTTCATGCTGGATTTGCACACAAGCGAATTTGGTTACTCAGAAACTTACGCGCCCTATATGTTGCGCGAAGAGGCGATGTATGGTGTTGGGCAGTTGCCGAAATTTGAGGAAGATCTCTTCAAAACCACCAGTGGCCATTATCTTATTCCAACAGCCGAAGCGCCTTTGACAAACTTAGTGCGTGAGCAGGTTTTAGATGAAGCCAAATTACCGATCCGCATGACGGCTTATACGCCTTGCTTCCGCGCCGAAGCCGGGGCGGCGGGCCGGGATACACGCGGCATGATCCGCCAGCATCAATTTTCAAAAGTGGAACTGGTGTCGATTACAACCCCCGAACAGGCTGATGCCGAGCATGAGCGCATGACTTCATGTGCCGAGGAAGTTTTGAAGCGGCTGAATTTATCTTATCGCACCATCGTGCTGTGCACGGGCGATATGGGCTTTGGTAGCCGTAAGACTTATGACATTGAAGTGTGGTTGCCCGGACAAAATGCCTTCCGCGAAATTTCATCCTGCTCGCAATTTGGTGAATTCCAAGCCCGCCGCATGGAGGCGCGCTGCAAGGCCGCCGATGCCAAGCAAACCCGTTATGTACATACGCTCAATGGTTCAGCGCTTGCCGTGGGACGCACGATGGTGGCGATTTTGGAAAATTATCAGAGTGGCGATGGCAGTGTGACAATCCCCGAGGTGTTGCTGCCCTATATGGGTGGTCTTACAGTCATCAAGAGGCCCGCATAATGCGTATCCTCGTTACCAATGATGATGGCATTCATGGCCCCGGCCTTGTAACGCTGGAGAAAATCGCACGCGCCATTAGCGATGATGTCTGGCTGGTGGCACCCGATGAAGAAAGATCTGGGGCAGGGCATTCACTCACGATTTCCAATCCGCTGCGCTATCGCCAGATTGAACCGCGCCGTTTTGAAGTCACTGGCACGCCAACCGATTGTGTGGTGATGGCGGTGCGCAAGATCATGCCCGCCATGCCGGATCTTATTTTATCTGGTGTCAATCGTGGCTCTAACATTGCCGATGATGTCACTTACTCCGGCACCATCGCCGCCGCCATGGAAGGCACGCAGCTTGGTATAAAATCCATCGCCATGTCGCAGATCACCGGCATGTATGGCAATGGCGAAAGCTTTGCCGTGGCTGAGAAATTCGGTGTGGAAATTGTGCAAAAGCTGATCGCCATGAATTTTGGTCCCGGGGTTTTGATGAACGTCAACTATCCCGATTGCCGCCCCGATGAAGTGGCGGGCATAGATGTGACCATGCAAGGCAAGCGCGATCAGAACTTTCTGTTGGTAGATGAGCGCAAAGATGCCAGAGGCAACCCCTATTACTGGATTGGCTTTGCCAGAGAACGCGGCAACCCGCCTGTGGGCACTGATATTGCTGCTGTCTTCAACAAACGAATTTCGGTGACGCCACTGCATATGAATCTGACGCAGATTGATGCGTTGGAGGCGCTTAGGGGCGTGTTTGGGTAGACCATCATGATTCCTCCGTCCATGCTTCAAATGATTGAACAGGTAGCGGAGGCGTTGCCGCAGTTTCCAAGGTTGCGGCAAATTTTTGCTGATACGTTCTCCAACACTTACACCACTACGCTGCAACAGCAGGAGGATGGATCGGTGTTTGTGATCACGGGCGATATTCCGGCCATGTGGTTGCGCGATTCTGCGGCGCAGGTGCGGGTTTATCTGTCTCTTGCCAAAACTGATCCACATTTTGCCAAGCTCATTGCGGGCGTGGTGAAGCGGCAGATGAATTATGTATTACGCGACCCTTATGCCAATGCCTTTAACATCGCAGCCAATGGCCATTGCCATAATAAAGACCACACCGATATGAGTGCGTGGATCTGGGAACGCAAATATGAACTTGATTCTCTCTGCGCGCCCCTAAAACTAGCGCATGATTTGTGGGTGGCCACGGGGCAGGTGGATCATTTGGATGCGGCATTTATCGAAGCCGCCTGGCTCATCGTAAGAACGATGAGCGCAGAACAGCGCCACGAAAATTCGCCTTATAGCTTCGAGCGCTTCGGTGTTCCGCCGCTTGATACGTTGGCCAATAAAGGGCAGGGCAATCCAGTTGGATATACTGGCATGAGCTGGTCTGGCTTTCGGCCCAGCGATGATTCCTGCACCTATAATTATCTGGTGCCGTCCAACGTGTTTGCCGTTGTGGCGCTCGAATGTTTGGCCGTCCTGCCGCTGAATGATGCAGCACTAAAAACTACAGCGCAAAATCTGGCCAGCGAAATTCGCCACGGCATCGAGACGCATGGCAAAGTGCATCACCCTAAGTTTGGTAAGATTTACGCCTATGAAGTCGATGGCCTTGGCAATTCCAATTTGATGGACGATGCCAATGTGCCCAGCCTTCTGGCCATGCCCTATATGGGCTCTTGCGCGCAGGATAATGTCACCTATAAAGCCACCCGAGCCTTCGTGCTGAGTGAGCACAACCCTTATTTCTACCAAGGCAAAGTGGCCCGCGGCATCGGCAGCCCGCACACTCCGAAAGATTATATCTGGCCAATCGCCCTCGCTATGCAAGGCCTGACAAGCTCATCGCGAGATGAGAAGTTGGCACTGCTGGAGAAGCTCTTGAAAAGCGACGCAGGCACTGGCCTGATGCATGAAGGCTTCCACAAGGATGACCCCACTCAGTTTACAAGGCCATGGTTCGCCTGGGCTAATTCGCTGTTTGCGGAATTTGTGATTGGGTTGGCTCGGGAGCAGCAGGCGCAAGGCAGTGTAAAAAACAGTTAATCAGCTTACTTGCGATGGTCATGCTTGCGTTACTTTCACCATTTATTAACCAAATCAAACCAAGTTAGACTGGCAGATCAGGAATATCGCACCACCCTTCCAAGAGACATGATGACTCGCTGCAACGCGTTAGACAGTAACACAAGCGAGGCATCATGACAGACTGCAATCATTTCAATTCTTTTCATTTAGCGCATTTGGATGGCAGCGTCGAAGATGTGGCGGCCCAGAGCTAGTCAGCTCCGGCCAAACCCATGAATCACATGCTCGCACCATTCCTATACATATCGCTCCATTCGCACACTAATCCTGAGCAGAAC
>JANYGE010000416.1 GCA_025362535.1 Hyphomicrobiales bacterium | reverse complement strand
TGAATTGATTGCGCAACGCCATCACCTCAGTCATGTCCACCTCATTGAAGGTGGTGAGCATGGCAGCGGTGTTTTGAGCATCCTTCAAACGGCGCGCAATGGTTTGGCGAAGCCTCGACATTTTTACACGCTCTTCAGAACCACCGGAAACCTGTGGGGCGGAAGCTGCAGGCGCCGGCGCCGCTGGCTTTTCTAAAGTGGCGATCACATCACCCTTGGTGATGCGCCCATCTTTGCCTGTGCCTGGAATTTCTGCTGGGTTCAAATTATTTTCGACCACCGCTTTGCGCACGGCGGGCGAGAGGGGAATTTCTGCCGCCTTGCTTGATGCAGGTGCAGCTACAACGGGCGCTGCGGCTTTTGGCGCTTCAGCTCCGGCAGCCCCTTCAGCAATCGAGCCCAGCAATGCACCGATCACAACTGTTGTGCCCGAAGCCGCATTGATTTTTTCCAGCTTGCCAGAGGCAGGCGCTGGCACTTCGACTGTCACCTTATCGGTTTCGAGTTCCACCAGCGGCTCATCAGCCTTCACGGCATCGCCTTCTTTTTTAAACCATTTGGCAATGGTGGCTTCGGTAACGGATTCGCCAAGAGTTGGCACACGAATATCTTTGCTCATTTGCTTATTCCTTATGCCAGCGCTTCATCGACGAAGGCTTTGAGTTCTTTCAAGTGGCGGCTCATTAAGCCTGTGGCGGTGGAGGCCGACGCAGGCCTGCCAACATAACGCGGACGCGGATTTTTAACTTTGATAAACTCAAGCACACGTTCCAAATTTGGTTGGGCAAAAGACCAAGCACCCATATTCAGAGGCTCTTCCTGGCACCAGATAAATTCCGCTTTGGGGAAACGTGCCAATTCCTGCGCCAGCGCTTTGTGTGGCCATGGATAGAGCTGTTCCACCCGCAGCAAATAAATATCATTGGACCCGCGCTTCTCACGCTCGTCATAAAGATCATAATAGACTTTGCCGGTGCAGATAATAACGCGGCGGATTTTATCGTCTTTTACCAAGCGAATTTTTTCGCTCTTTAAAAATTCGGCATCATCCCAGAGCAAGCGGTGGAAGGTGGATTGCTCACTCATTTCCTCCAAAGTCGAAACACAGCGCTTGTGCCGCAACAAGGATTTTGGCGTCATGATGATGAGGGGTTTGCGAATATCGCGCTTCATCTGACGCCGCAAAATATGGAAATAATTTGCTGGCGTAGAACAATTGGCCACTTGCATATTATCTTCCGCACAGAGCTGCAGAAAGCGCTCAAGCTTGGCGGAAGAATGTTCCGGACCCTGACCTTCATAACCATGCGGAAGCAGGCAAACGAGGCCCGACATGCGAAGCCATTTTCTCTCGGCAGAAGAAATGAACTGATCGAACACCACCTGCGCGCCATTGGCAAAATCGCCGAACTGCGCTTCCCAAAGCACCAGCGCATTAGGTTCAGCCAGTGAATAGCCATACTCAAAACCAAGCACGGCCTCTTCCGAAAGCATCGAATTGATGACTTCAATTTTCGTCGTCTGGTCTTTGACCAAATGATTGAGCGGGGTGTAGCGCTTTTCGGTTTCCTGATCGACGAGCACGGCGTGGCGTTGCGAGAAGGTGCCGCGTTGCACGTCTTGGCCCGACAGGCGGATTTTAAAGCCTTCTTGCAGCAGTGATCCGAAGGCCAAGCTTTCAGCTGAAGCCCAATCCAACCCGGCTTCCTCTTCAATCATCTTGTGGCGCGCATCAAGAACGCGGATCATGGTTTTATGCGGCTTGAATGATTTTGGCAGCTTGGTGAGCTTGAAGCCGAGCTCTTTCAATTTTTCGATCGGATAACCTGTCTGGCCGCGACGGGCATCATCTTGATCAGCGGCAGCTTTCATGCCGGCCCAACGGCCATCAAGCCAATCGGCCTTGTTGGCTTTATATTCAGTGGCCACCGAAAGCGCATCATCAAGGTTCTTGCGATAGGCGGCCTTCATCGCTTCAAATTCTGGCTCGGTGATAGTGCCATCGGCAATCAGGCGTGCGCCGTAAAGTGCTACGACATTTTGATGGGTGCTGATTTTTTTATACATGAGCGGCTGGGTGAAGCTTGGCTCATCGGTTTCATTATGGCCAAAGCGGCGATAACAGAACATGTCAATCACCACTGGCTTCTTAAATTTCTGACGGAACTCCATGGCCACTTTAGCAGCAAACACTACAGCTTCCGGATCATCACCATTGGCGTGGAAGATCGGCGCTTCGATCATCTTGGCAATGTCGGATGGATAAGGTGATGAACGCGACCAGAGCGGCGACGTGGTAAAACCAATTTGATTGTTGACGATGAAGTGGATGGAACCGCCAGAACGATGGCCCTTCAACCCGGAAAGACCAAAGCATTCAGCAATCACACCTTGGCCAGCAAAAGCCGCATCGCCATGGATGAGCAGGGGCAGAACGGAGGTGCGTTCCTTATCGCCTTTTTGATCTTGTTTGGCGCGGGCTTTGCCCAACACCACGGGATCAACAATTTCCAGATGTGAGGGATTAGCAGTGAGCGAGAGATGCACATTATTGCCGTCAAACACACGGTCTGACGATGAGCCCAAATGATATTTTACGTCGCCTGAGCCTTCCACATCATCAGGCGTGGAAGAGCCCCCTTGGAATTCATGGAAAATCGCCGAGAAGGGTTTGGACATCACATTGGCAAGAACGTTCAAGCGCCCACGGTGCGCCATGCCTAAAACAATATCCGTCACACCCAATTGGCCGCCACGCTTGATGATTTGCTCAAGGGCGGGAATCATCGCCTCGCCACCATCCAAACCAAAGCGCTTGGTGCCCACATATTTCACATTGAGGAAGCTTTCGAAACCTTCGGACTCAATGAGCTTATTCAAAATGGCCTTTTTGCCTTGCGGCGTGAAGGTGATTTCTTTGTCTGGTCCTTCAATGCGGGCTTGCACCCAGGCCTTTTGCTCAGGGTCTGAAATATGCATGAACTCCACACCAATGGTGGAGCAATAAGTGCGGCGCAGAATATCAATGATCTGGCGGATTGTGCCCTTTTCGATCCCCAACACGTTATCGAGGAAAATCGGGCGATCAAGATCAGCTTCCGCGAATCCATAAGAGGCGGGATCAAGTTCGGGATGGAGGGCAGGTTCCTTGAGGCGCAGCGGATCGAGATTGGCCGCCAAGTGGCCGCGCATACGGAAGGCGCGGATCATCATCAAAGCCCGGACTGAATCAAGTGTGGCTTTGCGCACATCTTCGGCCACCACGGGAGGAGCAGCGGCTGGAGCGGCAACAGCAGCAGCTTTGGCGCGGGCTTCAATTTTTGGAACTAGGGCTTTTTCATAAAGTGCCCAATTGCCATCAAGGGCCGCAGTGAGTTCATCGGAAGGTTTTGGTGGCCAATCAGCACGTTGCCATGAGGGGCCTTGGTTTGGCTGCTCATCGCCAAAAAGATAATATGACTGCTCGAAAGCTGTCGCATCGTCTGCTTTATTCATTTCGCCGTCCTTCAGTTCCGTCCGGCTTACAGCGCAATCGCTGTCATGCCGGTGGGCACAATCGCCCGTGTTACTCAATGGTCGTACTAAATTCTAAATAAGACTATTTTATTACTTGTTCAACGCCTTTAACAGTGTTTCACCTAAAAGTGCAGGCGAATCTGAAACAAAAATGCCAGCGCGCTTCATGGCTTCCACTTTCGAGCCTGCGTCACCCTTACCACCAGAGATAATCGCTCCAGCATGGCCCATGCGACGGCCCGGAGGGGCGGTGCGACCAGCGATGAAGCCTGCCATGGGTTTTTTAATTTTATTGGTGCGGATGAATTCAGCGGCGTCTTCTTCAGCTGATCCGCCAATTTCACCGATCATGATGATCGAAGTGGTTTCAGGGTCGGCCAAGAACATTTCGAGCATATCGATGAACTCAGTGCCTTTCACCGGATCGCCGCCAATGCCCACCGCTGTGGTTTGGCCAAGGCCCGCACGCGTGGTTTGGAACACCGCTTCATAAGTGAGTGTGCCAGAGCGCGAGACAATGCCTACGCTGCCTTTTTTGAAAATATTGCCGGGCATAATGCCAATCTTGCATTCGTCCGGTGTCAGAACACCCGGGCAATTTGGCCCAAGAAGGCGAGACTTAGAGCCAGACAGCGCGCGTTTCACTTTCACCATGTCGAGAACCGGAATGCCTTCGGTGATCGCCACGATCAACGGAATTTCAGCATCAATGGCCTCAAGAATTGCATCAGCCGCAAAGGGCGGTGGTACGTAAATCACCGAGGCATCAGCGCCCGTGGTTTCACGTGCTTCCATCACCGTATTGAAAACCGGAATGCCAATATGCGAGGTGCCGCCTTTGCCGGGGGTGACACCCCCCACCATTTTGGTGCCATATTTTATAGCCTGCTCAGTGTGAAACGTGCCCGCTTCGCCGGTGAGGCCTTGGCAGATAACTTTGGTGTTTTTGGTAACGAGGATGGACATTATGCAGCGTCCTTTACAGCTTTGACAATTTTTTGCGCAGCATCGTTCAAATCATCGGCGGGCAGAACATTGAGCCCTGAATCGGTGATAATCTTCTTGCCCAGTTCCACATTGGTGCCCTCAAGCCGCACCACCAGCGGAACCTTCAGACCCACATCGCGTACGGCGGCCACCACACCTTCGGCAATCACATCGCATTTCATGATGCCGCCAAAGATATTGACGAGAATACCCTTCACGCGCGGATCAGCGGTGATGATTTTGAAGGCTGCTGTCACTTTTTCTTTGGTAGCACCTCCGCCAACATCGAGGAAGTTGGCA
>JANYGE010000397.1 GCA_025362535.1 Hyphomicrobiales bacterium | reverse complement strand
ATACATCACATCAGAACTCTATCAGCTCTTTGACGATGTGAAGTATTGGCAAGCTAAAAACATATACATTCCACTCGAAGCGGCGGCCAGATTTCATCACCGCTTAACAAGAATTCACCCATTTCCGAATGGTAATGGCCGCCATGCACGCTTTATGGCAAATGCTTTGCTCGAAAAAACATTTGGTATGAAGCGTATAAATTGGGGTCGAATTAGCGAAATTCAAACGAGAACTTTACACAGAGAAAATTACATCGCAGCCTTGAGAGCAGCGGACGGTCAGGATTTTAGACCTCTGTTCCGCTTTGTCGGACTAAACTCTTAGCCCGCATCCGCCAAAATCATCTCCGCCGCTTTCCACGCGAGCATAATGGTAGGGGCATTGAGATTGCCGGAGGTTATCGCCGGAAAGGCCGAGGCATCGACCACGCGCAGGCCCTGCACCCCGTGAACCCGCAGCCGCGCATCGACCACCGAAGTTTTTGCGTCTGGCCCCATCCTGCAGGTACAAGACGGATGATAGACAGTGCCGCTGCGCTGGCGGAAATCGGCAGTCAAGTCCTCATCGCTCTGGATCGATGGTCCGGGGCGTAGTTCTTCTGCAATCAAATCCGCCATTGGCTTTTGCGCTGCAATCACCCGCAAAAACTTCACCGCCTCCAACATCTCTTCCGCGTCATGCGCTGTTGAAAGCGCGTTGGCAGTAATGCGGGGATGCTTGAATGGGTCCGCTGATGAAATCATAATCTCACCACGGCTGGTTGGCAGGCAATTTGAAAGGCCAAGCGACAGGCCAGAAAAGGGATCAGGCGTGAGAATTGGGCGCTCGCCCGCTTTCGGCAGCAGCGTCGAAAAGGCCTGCATATAAAGCTGCATATTGGGGCGTTTACGTTTGGCACTGGTGCGGAAAAAGCCACCACCATGATTGACACTCAAGCTTAAGGGACCAGATTGCGTGAGGAGATATTTAAGCCCAACACGCAGCTTGCCCCACCAGGGCCGCAGCTCATCGTTCAAAGTCGGCACCTTCATGCGGAAGGTATAATTGATCCCAATATGATCTTGCAAATGTGCGCCCACATTGGCGTTGGCATTGAGCACATCAAGACCAAGCGATTTTAACAGCGGGGCCGGGCCAATTCCTGAAAGCTGCAGCAGCTGCGGCGAGTTAACAGCACCACCGGAAATAATAACTTCGCGGGTGGCCTTCACAGTTTTGGTCAAACCGTTGTGCTGATATTCAACACCTACGGCGCGGAGGTCCTGAAACAAAACCCGTGTCACCTGCGCGCCAGTTTCAACATACAAATTCTTGCGCTTCATGGCGGGCCGCAAAAATGCCCGCGCCGCAGAATTGCGCCGGCCATTTTTAATGGTCATTTGATAATGCCCCACACCTTCTTGGGAGGCACCATTGAAATCAGGCGTGTAAGGCACTCCAGCGGCCACCGTTGCGGCAATAAAGGGAGCGCACAAAGCATGGCGATCACGCGCGTTTTTACTGATGAACAAGGGCCCACCAACGCCACGATATTGATTGGCCCCATCTTCATTATCTTCCAAAGCCTTGTAGGCTGGCAGAACATCTTCCCAGCCCCAGCCCGGGTTGCCTGCGGCTTTCCAGCCATTAAAATCTTCGGCAGCACCCCGAATATAGACCATGGCATTGATTGAACTGGACCCCCCCAAAACCTTGCCGCGCGGCCAAAAATCTTGGTGGCCCGCCAAGCCCGTATCGGGCTCAGTTTTGTAAAGCCAATTCACCTTGGGGTCATAAAACAACTTGCCATAACCGAGCGGCATAGAGATAAAAAATCTGCGATCACTGCCACCCGCTTCCAGCAGCAAAACCCGGTTGCGGCCATTGGCCGTCAAACGGTTCGCCAGCACACAGCCAGCCGAACCCGCACCCACAATAATATAATCATAAATTTCGCTCATAGCTCCCTGTCTGAACAACCAGCGCTGTTTTGGCAAGATAGCTTAGAGGTGAAAAAAATTGCACGGTGGATGAATTGATAGCCGTATCGAAGCACGCAAAACTCTGCAATAAAAAGCGCTCAAAGGAAGCCCTTGCCCATGAAAATCAAAGATCTCAAAGTCTTCATCGTCGGGAACCCACCACCAGGCTGGGGCGGACGTTATTTTACATTCGTAAAACTGACCACCGATAACGGTATAGTCGGCTATGGCGAATGCTACTGCGCCACCTTCGGCCCCACAGCCATGACGGCCATGATTGAGGATACTTTCGGGCGCTATGTGGAAGGCATGGACCCATTTCACATCGAAAGCCTGTGGCGCAAAGTTTATGGATCAGGATTTACCCAGCGCCCTGATGTGAGCCTGATGGGGGTTCTCTCTGGCCTTGAAATTGCCTTGTGGGATATTATCGGCAAATCGCTGAATAAACCGATCTATGAACTTTTGGGCGGCCGTGTTCACGAAAAGCTGCGCTCCTACACGTATATCTATCCTGATCTTTCCAAAGGCCAGGACGATTCAATCTATTGGAACGCCGAAGCCTCAGCCGAACGCGCCGCGCATTATGCCAAGCTTGGCTTTACTGGCATTAAGTTTGATCCGGCAGCGCCTTACTCGTCCTTCGATCCGCGCCAGCCTTCATTGGAGTCAATGGAACTCTGCGCCAAGTTTTGCAAACTCATTCGAGAAGCAGTGGGCAATAAGGCTGATCTACTATTCGGCACCCATGGCCAATTCACCGCATCAGGCGCCATTCGTTTCGCCAAGCAAATCGAAGCCTATAATCCTCTATGGTTCGAAGAGCCCACACCTCCAGACCGACCAGAAGAAATGGCTTTGGTGGCGCGGGGCACGTCGATCCCCATTGCAACAGGTGAGCGCCTGACCACCAAATATGAATTTGGCCGCGTGTTGGAATTGCGTGCTGCCTCAATCTTGCAAATGGCTTTGGGCCGCGTGGGTGGCTTGTGGGAAGCCAAAAAAATCGCCGGCATGGCAGAAGTGAACTACGCGCAAATTGCCCCGCATCTTTATGCCGGACCGATTGAAGCAGCAGCCAATATTCAATACGGAACATCCCTGCCGAATTTCCTAATCTTGGAAAGCATCGAAACCTTCGGCGGCTTTTATTCCAAGCTGTTAAAAAAGCCGATCCGCTGGGAGCAGGGCTATGTGATCCCGCCCACTGAACCAGGCCTCGGCGTTGAACTGAATGAAGAGGTCGCCTTGGCCCATCCCTATACGGGCACAAAGCTGCATCTCGAAATGACCAATCATCCGGTCCACTAACACCCTCATGCTGAGGTGCATTGCACAGCAATGCCACGAAGCATGGAACCACGAGCGCATCCTTCGAGGCCGCCTGCCGAGGCACCTCAGGATGAGGAGATTGAAATGAAATACGGTTACATCGGTCTTGGCAATCTTGGTGGCCACATTGCCATGAGCCTTATCCGCGCTGGCTTTGACGTTACGGTCAACGACATCGATAAATCCTTGGGCGAACGGCATTTGAAAGCTGGCGCCAAATGGGCGGCGAGTCCGCAAGAGCTGGGCAAGCAAGTGGATCATGTGTTCACCTGTTTGCCGTCCCCCGCAATCTCCGAAAAAGTTTTGACGGCTCTGCTGGAAACCCTGAAACCGGGTTCAACCTGGATCGAAAACTCCACCAATGGGCGGGATGAAATTATTCGCCTTGCAGGCCTAGCAGCAGCCAAGATGGTCAAAACGTTAGAAGCCCCGGTCACCGGCGGTGTACATCTTGCTGCCCGCGGCGAAATCACCGTTTTAGCAGCCGGAGACAAAGACTTATTCGAGCTGCATCACAAAGCGCTTGAAGCCATCGGCAATAAAATATTCCACATGGGGCCAATCGGTTCTGCCGCAGTGATTAAAGTGATCACCAATATGCTGGCCTTCATCCATTTGGTGGCCGATGCCGAAGCTTTAATGCTGGCAAAGCGCGGTGGGCTGGACTTAGGCCAAGCCTGGAAAGCCATTTCAGCCTCCAGCGGCTCAAGTTTTGTGCATGAAACCGAAGGCCAGCTTATCCTGAACGGCAGCTATGACATTGCCTTCACTATGGATTTGGCGCTCAAAGACCTGGGTTTTGCCATGAATTTCGGCAAAGAATTTGGCGTGCCGCTGGATTTGGCCAGCATGACCAATCAAACCTTCATTAAAGGCAAAGCCGCTTATGGTGGCGCTGCCCAATCGACGCAGATTGCTAAACTGCTTGAAGATGCGCTACAAACTGATTTGCGCGCTGAGGGATTTCCTGCCCGCCTCGAATAGTTCATATTCGGTTCATATACTCTGCGCTAAGCCTGCAACATCGAAACTGGAGAACTTAAAATGAATCGTACACTGTCAGTAATTCTCAGCCTTGCTCTTGCTTCAGCCTCAATGGTGGCAACAGCTGATGTGAGCTTTGCCAAGAGCCGCAAGCAGGTTTGCAAAGAATATGCTCGCAAACAAGCCAATCATTATACCAACAGCAGCGTTGGCACAGGCCTCGTGGCTGGTGGTGCAGGCGGCGCACTTCTCGGTGGCTTGCTTGGCGGTAAAAAAGGTGTGGTTCCCGGTCTGGCCATTGGCGCAGTCGGCGGCACATTGTTGGGCTCTGTAAACGGCTCCGAAAAGAAGCGCCATGTCTATGAAATGGCCTTTGAAGATTGCATGGATAATTACTAAGCTACTTGCTTAACCCAGCGTTAAGCAAGCAACCGCTTTAATTGCCCGATGATTGCGCGAAGCACATGAGCTTCGCGCAACAAGGGCCTTCATGGATTATCTCGCGAGCTTTCTGCATTATTTATCATTTCCGCTTTATGTGGTCTTGCAAGCGGACTCGCAATATTATTTGCCAACCTATCTGGGTGCTGCGGTAACGGCGATCATTCTCTATGTGCTGATCAAGCGCCGCCGCAAATTATCTTTCAGGGGTGCTGCACAAATCATCCTGCCGCGCCGCTTGATGCTTCATCCTTCCACATGGCTTGATCTGAAACTGTTTTTCGTCGGGTCTTATTATATTCTGCTGCAAGTTTTGTTGGTGGGCAGTTTCACGTTCATCACCGTGCCCGGCACAGTCGCCGCACTGAATTATGTTTTCGGCGCTGCCCCGCCAGCCCACCCTCCAAGCATTCTCATTACCGCCGTAACCATGGCACTGGTTTTCGTTGCGGTGGAACTTGGCTATTGGACCTCGCATTTCATGATGCATAAGATTCCAGCCCTGTGGGAATTTCACAAAGTCCATCACTCTGCAGAGGTGCTAACCCCGCTCACCGAATGGCGGCAACATCCCTTGGAGCAAGCCTTATTCCCAATTCTGATGGGCGGTGCATCTTGTCTCGTGCAGGGGCCGATGGTTTGGTATTTTGGCCAAACAGCGCAACTGGTAAATCCCGTAACCGCGAATTTCATTTCTATGGCCTTCTGGTTTACAATTCTGCATCTGCGCCACTCAGAACTGCCCTTCTATGCAACGGGCTTGCTCGGACACATCGTGCAAGCGCCAGCGCATCATCAGGTTCACCACTCCACCAA
>JANYGE010000380.1 GCA_025362535.1 Hyphomicrobiales bacterium | reverse complement strand
CCGATGCCGGGAATGGCAAAAATAGTCTCGACGATGATAGAGCCTGTAACCAAGGCAGCAGCGGCTGGCCCGGCATAAGATATGATTGGCAGCAGGGCACCGCGCAAAGCATGGCGGATGATAATGGCATAATCGGAGAGGCCCATGGCGCGGGCGGTTCTAATGTGGTGTGCATGGAGCGATTCAATCATGGAACCCCGCATCAGGCGCGCCACGATGGCCAGTTGCGGCAACATCAAAACCAAAACCGGCCCCACCATCACTTTCCAACCGCCACCAGTCCAGCCGCCGACCGGAAACCATCTCAGGGCCAGAGCAAAAGTGAGTTGAAACAGAGGCGCCACCACAAAGGTAGGGATGGTGCTGCCTGCGGTGGCCATGGCCACCACGATAAAATCAGCGGCGCGATTTTGCTTGAGGGCCGCTATGATCCCCAGCATACCACCAAGGAGCAATGCGAAAGTCAGGGCCAGCAACCCAAGAGTGATCGAAACCGAAAGACCATTTGAAAGAATTTCAGCGACGGTAAAATCCGGCAAATTATAGCTTGGGCCAAAATTGCCATGCAGAAGATTCCACAGGTAGGAAATATATTGCTGCCAGAGCGGCTGATCGAGATGATAGAGCCGTTCCAGATTGGCTTTAATCACGGGGTTAAGCCCGCGTTCTTGATTGAACGGCCCGCCAGGGGCCACACGCATCAGCACAAAAGACAATGTCACGATCACGAAGAAGGTGGGAATTGCTGTCAGCAAGCGCTGCAGAACATAACGCAGCATGGATGTCACCTGTGAGGTTGGAACATTACCCAAAGGCCCTCATCCGCCCTTCGGGCACCTTCCCCCAGAGGGGGAAGGGCACAAATTCTACCCTTCCCCCTCTGGGGGAAGGTGGCCAAGGGCCGGATGAGGGCCTTTGGCCAGGCTCAGACCTCCGCTATTGCTTGCTCATCCAGCGGGTGGGATGGGAATCCATCACGTTGATGTCCCAGCCGCCGAGTTTTGATGAAACGATATTGTGTGAGCTGTAATAGAGCAGCGGCACAACGCAGAGATCACGCGTGACACCAATGGCTTCCGCATCTGCCAAGTCTTTCATGCGTTTGGTGGCATCGCCTTCAGCGGCAGCTGTGGCCAGAAGCGCATCATAATCCTTATTGGAATATTCAGCGTAATTATTGCCCGTGCCAGATTTGCAAAGCGCCAGGAAATTTTCAGGGTCTTTATAGTCAGCAATCCAAGCGGCACGCGCCACGTCAAAATCACCATGCTGCTCTAACAGGCCATAATGAGTTTTGGTGTCGGTATTGGTCAAGGTCACATCAATGCCAAGCGGCTTTAATTGCGACTGGATGGCAATGGCCACGTTCTTGTGATTTTCAGATGTGTTATAATGAATATCCATCTTGAGCGGCTTGGCTTCTGAATAACCTAAATCGCTCAGGATTTTTTTGGCGGCGTCTTCACGGTCCAGCTGAGACATTGTGGAGTAATCCAGCACAGGGCCTTTATATCCGGCAACACCAGGAGGCACAAAACTATAGGCGGGGATCATTGAATTGCCCCAGACTTTTTCAGCCAGATAATCGCGGTCAACCGCCATGGAAATGGCCTGGCGAATTTTCACATCATCCCAAGGTTTCTTGGAGGTTTTGAACACATAATAATAAGTGCCAAGGAACGGACCGATTTTAATTTGATCACCAAATTTGGTGCGCAAATCCGCAAGCTGCTCGGTTGGCAAATCGCCATACATATCAAGCTCGCCTGCTTCAAAGCGCTTGACAGCAGCACCTCGGTCTTCGTTTGGAATATAGTTCACAGCATCAATTTTCACATTGGCCGCATCAAAGAACTGCGGGTTCTTCACCAGCTTGATATGGTCATTCGGAACAAACTCAGCCAGCGTATAGGCGCCATTGGAAACCAAATTGCCGGGCTTGGTGAAATCTGTGGGGTGAGCCATCACATTGGCCTTGCTCACAGCATAAGTGGCTTGGTGGGTGAGCATTTCCAAGAAATAAGGGGTTGGAGCCTTGAGGGTAACTTGGAAGGTTAGGGGGTCGATAGCCTTCACGCCCAAATCTTCGAGTTTCATTTTCTTGGCGGTAATGTCTTCCGCATTGACAACGGGAGCCAAGAGATAAGCATATTCGGAGGCGGTTTCTGGGTTCACAGCACGCTGCCATGAAAATACAAAATCATCTGCGGTGACGGGTGAGCCATCAGACCACTTGCCGTCCGCGCGCAATTTAAAGGTATAAACTTTTCCGTCCGGCGAAAGCGTATAGCTCTCAGCGGCACCGGGAATAACATTGGCATCTTTATCTTGGGCCATCAGGCCGGTGAACAGATCACGCAGCAAATCGGCTTCATAAGTGGTTGAGGTTTTATGGGGATCGAGCGATTCTGGATCAGCAGCACTGCCGCGGTTCAAAATAGTTTCTGCAAAAGCCGCCGATGACATGAGGGCAAAGAGCGCAACTCCAGTTGCAAATGATTTAAATTTTGACGATAGCATTTTCGAACTCCCTTCGTTGTTATTTAGACTGGAGCTAGCCTAGCACTTTCAGCTATGGGCATTGCAAGCGCTAAATTGCGCTAGAAACAGTTAAGACGTTGCGGTGGAGAATATGCGAGATTAAAGACTTTAAGACATGAATGAACTTTCCCATGCCTTTCACCAGCAACGCAGCTTTGGCCGCATTGACCTTGGCGTTGCTGTCACAGGTCTGCAGCG
>JANYGE010000377.1 GCA_025362535.1 Hyphomicrobiales bacterium | reverse complement strand
ACCAAAGAAGAATGGAAAATGGTTGTTGAGACCAAGAAAATTCTTGACCCAAAAATCAAACTCACCGCCACTTGCGTGCGTGTGCCGGTGTTTGTTGGCCATTCTGAATCGGTGAACATCGAATTTGAGCAGCCGATCACGGCTGATGAAGCCCGCGATATTTTGCGTGAAGCCCCCGGCTGCATGGTGATCGATAAACGCGAAGATGGTGGATATATGACGCCAGTGGAATGCGCTGGAGACTACGCCACTTTTATCAGTCGCATTCGCGAAGATTCAACCCTTGAGAATGGTTTGAACCTGTGGGTGGTGTCAGATAATTTGCGTAAAGGGGCTGCTTTGAACACTGTGCAGATTGCCGAATGCATTATAAATCGCGGGCTTTTAAAGAAGGCTGCATAAGAGGTTTTCGAGGGGCCGGAGATTTTCCGGCCTTTTCTTTTGTGTAATGTTCTGGCTATTTCTTCAGTGGCGAAGTTGCGGCAATCACAGCATCCGTATCATCAATCAGTCTCAGCATGGCTTGTCTTGCAGCTTCCATATCTTGATCAATCACGGCATGAACGATTTTTTCGTGGAGCTTTATTGCTATGCTGAGTCTGGGGTTGCGTTGAGACGTATAGTCGAACAAGTTGCGCAAAGCCTGTTCTATAATAATGCCGAAAGGCATGAGTAAGTCATTATTTGCGGCCTGCAACAGGGCTTCATGAAACTCAAGATCGGCTGCGACATTAACCTGAACCGACTTCGCATTCCGCATAGCTTCCATAGCCGCAATGAGACGGTCGAGTTGCTCAACAGTGCGCTTTCTGGCAGCCAATGCCGCAACACCTGGCTCAATAACCCTTCTCGCCTCCTGCGTTGAGGCTGCAAAGCTTCGGCGATCAATGGCAGAGCGGTGCCAGGTTAGCACATCGCGGTCGAGTAAATTCCAGCGATCTCGGGGCTCAACGCGAGAGCCAATTTTTGGTCGGGACAAAAGCAGGCCTTTGCCCGTTAGTGTTTTTATCGCTTCGCGCACGGCTGTCCGGCTGACATCATAGATTCTCCCCCAAGCTGCCTCATTGGGCAGCAAGGCCCCCGGGACAAATTCGCCAGCCAAAATGCGCTCACCAATGCTGCGCGCCAGCCAATCATGTAAATTGCCGGTCGGCCTTGGCCTTGGTTTTACCGAGAGTGGTCCATCCAAAAGTTTTTTATTTGTCATACAATAACACTTGCTCGCCAACGATTGTCAATTTATGGTTCCAGCCATAACAGCACAGACCTGAGAATAAGTCTCAAGATTTGGTTGTTTTTTTAATGGGAGAACAAACATGTTAAATCGTAGACATTTCATCGCTTCAGTTGCCGGCGTTGCCGCAGCTGTGGCTTCCGCAGGTGTAAGCTTTGCGGGCGACAAGGGCTTGATTGGCATTTCCATGCCTACAAAGTCTTCCACCCGTTGGATTTCTGACGGTGAATCCATGGTGAAGGAATTCACCGCTATGGGTTACGATACCGACCTGCAATATGCTGAAGACGATATTCCAAACCAACTTGCACAAATCGAAAACATGGTCACCAAGGGTGCCAAGGTTTTGATCATTGCTGCAATTGATGGTTCAACACTGTCAGATGTTTTGCAAAAGGCCCATGATGGTGGTGCAAAAGTGTTCTCATATGATCGTTTGATCACCAAGACACCGAATGTTGATTATTATACAACATTTGACAATTTTGGCGTTGGCGTTTTGCAAGCCACTTCATTGGTTGCCGGTCTGAAAGAACGCTTCGCCAGTGTTAAGCCATGGAATGTTGAATTGTTTGGTGGTTCACCAGACGATACCAACGCTGGCTATTTCTACAATGGTGCTATGTCAGTTCTGCAGCCAATGATCGACTCGAAAGATATCGTTATTGTTTCAGGCCAAACAGGCATGGACAAGGTTGGCACGCTCCGTTGGGATGGTGCTGTTGCACAAGCCCGCATGGATAACTTGCTGTCAGCTAACTATACCGACAAGAAAGTGAACGGTGTTCTTTCACCTTATGATGGTTTGTCACGCGGTATCATTTCTTCGCTCAAGGGTGTTGGATATGCACCAGGTGCTGAAATGCCAATCGTAACTGGCCAAGATGCTGAATTGGCATCGGTTAAAGGCATGAATGCTGGCGAACAATATTCAAC
>JANYGE010000373.1 GCA_025362535.1 Hyphomicrobiales bacterium | reverse complement strand
TCAATAAAGCTTTTAATTGACTCACCATAGCGCCGCAACGCCCAAGCCAGTGCAAAAAAACGTGCCCCTCTTGCAATCAGGCAAGACAACACAAAGAACACAAAACTAATATGCGCAACACCCGCCAGAATAGTGACGATTTTAATAGGTGGCAAATGCGCAAGACCAGACGTGGTGAGCAAGAGCAGAAGAGTTTGATCGCTTGTACAGCTTTTCAGGTGTTCGAATTCGGCGAGTTTTCCATAAAATAATAAAATTGGTTTGGCAAAGGCATCATAGGCATAATAGCCAAGCATATACCCGGCAATACCACCGAGAGTAGAAGCAATAGTGGCAACCAAAGCATAACGATAAGCCCGATTTGGCCGCGACAAGGCCATGGGCAAAAACAAAACATCCGCTGGCACCAGAAAAACCGAACTTTCTACAAAGGCAATAACAGCGAGCCAAACTTCAGCGGTTTTGCGGGCAGCAAGAGACAGTGTCCAATCATAGAGTTTTTGCAGCATATAAATCTAATCCAATTCGAGTTTGGTGCGGCGCAGGTTTTTGGTCCTGCCCCGTTTAACTTTTATATCAAGCCGCTTGAGGGTGGAAGAATAGGTAGGTTTAGTGGCGCGCCTTGTCTTGGGGCGGATCAACGACTTTCGCAAAATTGTCACAAGCTTTTCTAATGCCAAAGCCCGGTTGCGCTCTTGCGATCTAAATTCTTGCGCCTGAATAACGAGAATATTGTCCAAGGTCAGTTGCCGCCCGGCCAAGACCTCAAGCCTTGCTCTCGCATCCTCTGGTAGCCCCGATATTGTGACATCATAACGCAGCTCAACCGCAGTCGAGACCTTATTGATGTTCTGCCCGCCAGGCCCGGAGGCGCGCATAAACGTCTCTTTAATGTCACGTTCATCAATAAAGAACGAATCGGAAATTCGGATCATTTGCGGTTTAAAGCGCCTTTCTGGTTGACGGCGCAAGCCTCATAGCATTAGAGAGGGCCAAATATGCCCTTGTGGTGGAATGGTAGACGCGACGGACTCAAAATCCGTTTCCGAGAGGAGTGGGGGTTCAAGTCCCTCCAAGGGCACCATCACCTTATTGCAAGTTTGCTCTTGCCGCTGTTTTACGTCATTCACAGTTGCTCATTCCCAGTTGATTGAGTCAACCTCTTGAGGTAGCGCTAGTTCAAATCTCGTTGTGTAACCAAACCTCAGGCAGGATATCCGTGGCGTCATACTTGCGAATTTTATTGGGGATGATGCTCTGCATGATTTTTTCATGCGGTGCTGTTGCAGAAACAAGCACTGGCCCATCGCTGCTGTTTGATGCCAAAACGGGTGAAGTGTTAAGTCAGGATCGTGCTGGCGAGCCGTGGTATCCCGCATCCCTCACTAAATTAATGACGGCCTATGTGATCTTCAAAAAGATTAAACAGGGCAGTTTGCGGTTAGATCAGGACATTACAATTTCAGAGCTCGCCCATTCGCAACCCCCAAGCAAACTTGGCATACCAACCGGAAAGACCGTCACAGTCGATTTTGCTTTGCAAGCCATGCTGGTCTATTCGGCCAATGACATGGCCTATGTTTTGGCTGAGGCTGGCAGCGGGTCCATTGCGGCCTTTTCTAAAGACATGAATTCCGTTGCCCATGACTTGGGATTACAGGCCACGCATTTTGTAAACCCCAATGGCCTGCCTGATCCTCGCCAAATTACGAGCGCCCGCGATATCGGAATTATCGCAGCTTTGCTCATCAATGAATTTCCCGAACACGCCCATTATTTCAAACAAGAATTTGTGGCTGTCGGAAAACGCAAGCTGTCAAATCACAACAGTCTGATTAGAATCATGCCGGAGGCTGTCGGCATGAAGACCGGATTTATTTGCAGCTCAGGCTATAATCTCGTGGGCTCTGCCATTAAAGACGGTAGGCAATTGATTTCGGTTGTTTTAGGGGCCCGCAACGGTGGCCAGCGCGCCGCAATTTCAAAGCAAATGCTAATATCGGGTTTCACCAAGCAACCTGATTCGTCTCAGGGCAAAGTAGCAGAAATAGTAGACCAATCTTACGGCGCAATTGTTCCAGCAGATATGGGAGCCGCAGTCTGCAAAGGCCGGCCTCCGAATTCACTGGTAAACACGCGTGACATTGCAGGGTGGGCTATTTCATTTGGCAACTATGACACATTGGTGAAAGCCGATATGGCCTTGCGCGGCCGTCTCATTGCGCCAGCTGGGATTGACGCTGTCGGGCAACATGGTGTTGTGAAAATGCCGGGAGGTGCTGGCTATGCAGCAATGTTCTGGGGCATCGATCAGGCAACCAGTGTTTCAATGTGTGGCCAATATCGTGTAGATGGGGCAACTTGCGATGTTCTGCCGAATGAATTGGTCACCCAGATTGCTTTATCGGCACCGGAAGAAAAGCCCGTGCCGGAAGCAACCACCGATGAGGGTTCAGATACCGAACGGCCCCCTCCGCCGTTCAAAGTTAATGCGCATAAATCGAAATAGATACTGGAATTCAGAGATCGCTGAATTTCCGAGATTTATCGAGCATCACCCGTATCGTATCAAATTCGCGCACTGAGGCATAAAGCTTCTCGGAAAGATTTTGTAAAACGGCACGGCCAAAATCAGGATATTCTTTCGCAACCTTTAAAAACAGCTCGTGGCTTATGCGCACCGTTGAAACAATATCGCGCGCGGTCGCGGTAAGAGCATAAGAACCTGCTCCAATCATCGCCGTCTCGCCCAAAAATGCACCGGGCTCTGCAACTCCAATATCGTAGTCATTTTCACGAAGTGACACTTTGCCATTGAGCACCACAAAAGCCGCACGGGCTTTTTTGCCCTGGGTTATCAAATCCTCGCCTATCGAAAACTCTTGGCGCTCAGCGGTGAAGGCCATAATTTGCAGAGGTATAGCATCGCAATTTCTAAAAATTGCAATTTTTCGTAGAGTTTCAGCATCGGCCAAAACACTCATGTCATATCCCTGCTCATAGCAAACGAGCCCAGCCCCAAATCATTATCCTCCCTTTGACTGCGAAAAGCCTCAAGAATCAAGTGTGGGGATCAAGCGAGAGAATCAAGGGACCAGCTTATAGCCCCCGCCTTCAGTCACCAAAATTTCGGCATGCGTGGGGTCGCGTTCAATTTTCTGGCGTAGACGGTAAATATGGGTTTCCAGCGTATGCGTCGAAACTCCTGCATTATAGCCCCAAACATCTTGCAGTAAAGTTTCACGCGAAATCGCCTGTTCGCCAGAGCGATAGAGAAATTTGATGATTGAGGTTTCTTTCTCCGTCAGGCGGATTTTCTTATTGTCATCGCGTACAAGAACTTTTGATGCTGGTTTGAAAGTATAAGGTCCAATTTGGAACACCGCATCTTCGCTATGCTCGTGTTGACGCAGATGCGAGCGAATGCGTGCTAACAAAACCGCAAACCGAAACGGCTTCGTTACATAATCATTGGCCCCAGAATCGAGCCCCAAAATTGTATCGGAATCGGAGCCCTGCGCGGTCAGCATAATAATAGGCCCTTTAAAACCATTGCGCCGCATGATCTTGCAAGCCTCGCGGCCATCCATATCTGGTAAATTAACATCGAGCAGAACAATATCCGCGTGATCAGCTTTCAGGGCTTTCACACCCGCTGTGGCGGTGGCGGTATCCACCACCGTGAATTCATCATGCAAGCTGAATTGCTCTTTGAGAGTTTCGCGTAACGTATCATCATCATCAACAATGAGTAATTTTTTGGTGGTAGACATGGGTCTAAGAACTCGCAATTATGTGTGTGATCAGTGATGATCGAATGAACCTGGAAGCGCAACACAACTCACCGTGAGCAAAACTATAACATATCTTCACGTTTTCGCGAGAAATGCGTGTGCCAGCCAAGGTTTCTTGAAAATTGGCCACCGCAGTTTCCCCTGTCTGTTGGGCCGGTCTGGGCGTAAATTTGCCAAGTGTGAAGGTGATGGGGCCAGCCCCAAGGGCAAATGGAAGCTGGAAAGGCTTTATTACCGCGCCGACAAAATGGGCAGACCGCTCACCGCATTGCCAAGCAAGCCGCTAAAGCCCATAGATGGCTGGTGCGATGCTGGCGGTCATGGCCGCTATAATCGGCATGTGACCCTCCCTTTTAAATCCAACCACGAGAACCTGTGGCGGGGTGATCGGGCCTATGATTTGGTTGTCACAACCAATCATAATCAGCGCCCACGCAAACAATTCGGCGGTAGTGCCATTTTTTTTCATGTCATAGGCCGCGAAGCGATGGGAACTGAAGGCTGCATTGCCCTTTCAGAAAAACACTTGGCTCATGTTTTGAAAAGCTGCACCCGCCATACTTATTTGGTCATTTGACGGGTGCCAAAAATGGCTGAACCGATGCGCACCACGCTAGCACCTTCGGCAATTGCAATTTCAAAATCTGAACTCATCCCTATCGAAAGCTCATCCAGATGATTTCGCTCAGCCATACTCTTTAACATTTTAAAATGCGGGCGCGGGTCTTCATCAACCGGCGGAATACACATCAGCCCTACTATGGTGAGGCTATATTGGTTGCGGCATTGCTCAATAAATACATCGGCATCCTTAGGTAAAATACCAGCCTTTTGAGGTTCCGCTCCCGTATTTACTTGCACATAGAACCGCAAATTCCTGTCTTGCAGTTTACATTCTTTGGCCAAGGCTTGCGCAATCTTAGGGCGATCAACAGTTTGTATGACGTCAAAGAGAGCAACGGCTTCGGCCGCCTTATTACTTTGCAAGGGGCCAATCAGATGAAGTTCCAGATCCGGAAACTCAGCCCGCAAAGCCGGCCATTTTTCTTTGGCCTCTTGCACACGATTTTCCCCAAACCGCCTTTGGCCGGCTTCCAGCACAGGCCGGATCTCAGAAGCCCCATACGTCTTGCTCACGGCCACCAGTTTTACAGGCGACAAGGTGCGCTTTAACACATTTTGATAGGCGTCATTCATGGGCAGACTTATGGCCATGCTTGCAGGCGATTTCAAGGACTGGTACGGGAGGTGCAGCATTGCAACCTATAAAGGAAGCCTACGTGACCACCGAGCGCTATAACCACCGCGAGATTGAACCAAAATGGCAAAGCTTTTGGACAGAAAATCGCTGCTTTGAAGCCAAAGAAGATTATTCAAAGCCGAAATATTATGTGCTCGAAATGTTTCCTTATCCATCGGGACGCATCCATATGGGGCATGTCCGCAACTATACCATGGGCGATGTGATTGCCCGATTCCGCCGGGCTTGTGGTTACAACGTGCTGCACCCGATGGGTTGGGATGCCTTTGGTATGCCCGCCGAAAATGCCGCCATTGAGCGCGGCGTTCACCCAAAATCTTGGACCTATGAAAACATCGCCACCATGCGCGGCCAACTTAAATCCATGGGACTTTCATTGGATTGGAGCCGTGAATTTGCAACGTGTGATCCCTCATATTACATGCATGAGCAAGCCATGTTCATTGATTTCATCAAGGCTGGCTTGGTCGAGCGCCGCGTGTCCTTGGTGAATTGGGATCCGGTTGACCAGACCGTTCTGGCCAATGAGCAAGTGATTGATGGCAAGGGCTGGCGCTCCGGCGCTGTAGTTGAAAAGCGTGAGCTGGCACAATGGTTTCTGAAAATCACTGACTATGCTGAAGACTTATTGACAGCTTTGGACGGCCTCACCACCTGGCCAGACAAAGTGCGCTTGATGCAGAAGAACTGGATCGGCCGTTCCGAAGGCATGACTTTCACCTTTGAACTCGAAGACGCCAGTGGCAAAAAGCTCGATGAAGGCCTGACTGTTTATACCACGCGCCATGATACGATTTTCGGCGCAAGTTTTTGTGCCGTTTCGACTGATCATCCGCTGTCGAAGCGCTTGGCAGAATCTAATCCGGCTTTAGCTGAGTTTCGCAAAGAGGTTGCCGCTCTCGGCACCAGTGAAGAAAATATTGAACGCGCGGAAAAGCGTGGGCAACCACTCGGTGTCTTTGCGCGGCACCCGTTCCGCAAAGATATTTTGCTTCCCGTCTATGCTGCCAATTTTGTGTTGATGGGCTATGGCGAAGGCGCCTTGTTTGGCTGCCCCGCCCATGACCAGCGCGATATTGATTTTGCCAATAAATATCATCTGCCGATTATCCCCGTTGTCGCTCCACGCGGCACAGATGTAGCCAATTTTACAATCACCAAAGAACCCTATCTCGAAAAAGATGATGAAGATTCTGTATTGATCAATTCAGACTTTTTGAATGGCATGACGGTGGCTGAAGCCAAGGCTGAAGTGGCCTCACGTTTTGAAGCCGCAGGCATTGGTAAG
>JANYGE010000372.1 GCA_025362535.1 Hyphomicrobiales bacterium | reverse complement strand
TTGCGCAGTTCCTTCAGCATCGTAGGCCCATCCATTTCGGGCATCACCACGTCTGAGAGGATGAGTTCAAACCCATCCTTGTCGCCTTCAATCACCTCAAGTGCCACTTCACCACTGTCAGCTTCCATCACTGTAAAACCTCGTGAAGTGAGGGCTCGCACCGCAAAGGCCCGCACAGAGTCTTCATCTTCAACAATAAGAATGCGCCCCCGCCCAGAAAAATCTTCGCGCTTTGGCGCTTCAACAGCTGCGGCAGGCGCTTCGACAGCGGTTGAAACAACCGGCTCATAGCGCGGCAAATAAATCTTAAACGTCGTGCCCTTGCCCATCACACTGTCGCAATAAATAAAGCCGCCTGTCTGCTTCACAATGCCATAAGCCATAGAAAGACCAAGACCGGTGCCCTTACCCACTTCCTTTGTGGTGAAAAAGGGTGCCCAAATTTTATCAAGAATCTCTTGCGGAATGCCCGTGCCGGTATCTTCCACTTCGCACACCACATAATCGGCAAGCGGCAACACATGGCCAGTGTCCTGCGATTTCTCGCGCGGCAAATTATAGGTGCGCACTGAAAGCCTGCCGCCCTTCGGCATAGCATCGCGCGCATTCACCGCAAGATTGATGATCACCTGTTCAAACTGATGAATATCCACCAGCACCAATCCAAGATCGCGGCCATGAGTGATGCTGAGCTCGGTCTTTTCACTCAGCACGCGGCTGAGCAAATTATCCAGATCAGACATTGCTTCAGAAAGATCATGCACCTTGGGCTGCAACGTTTGCTTGCGTGAAAAAGCTAGAAGTTGGCGCACCAGATTGGCCGCGCGGTTGGCGTTTTGCTTAATGTTCATCACATCCGCAAAGGCTGCATCGGTGGGCCGCATTTTGGTGAGCAGCAAATCCGCAAAGCCTATGATGGGCGTGAGCACGTTATTGAAGTCATGGGCGATACCGGAAGCAAGCTCACCCACGGCCTGCATCTTCTGGCTTTGCACCAATTGCACTTCCAAAGCCTTGCTTTCGGTGCGGTCCAAAGCAAACACTGAAATGCGACTCCCAAGGCTTGCAAGTCTGGTGAAAGTGAGATGCACCGAACGCGGGTTTTCGCTGGCAAACACACATTCAACTTCAGCAACCGAACTCTCAGCACTCAACACTTGTTTCACCGCAGCGCTAACACCCGCCACATCGTCTTTACTCAATGCAGCAGAAAGACCAGCGCCCAATTTAATCTTTGAAGAAAGTTCCAGGAACCTCGCATTCGCGGCAATCAACAAGCCTTGCTCATCAACTTCCGCAATGCCAATTGGGACGGCGGCGAGAAATTGCATCACAGTTTCTGAACCATTTACTCCGCTGCGGTCTTGCGCGCCATCAAGCCGCATGACCATTGAGCGTGACGGCAACACTCTGCCTTCACTATCAAAATCACTGCGGCACACCACTTCACACAATTGCACGGCACCACTATTGGCCTTGAGTGGAAAGTCAAACCGATCAATACGGTGCCCCCCGATAACGGGTGCCACCGCAGTAAGCTGCCGAGCTGGCCCCTCACCCAATAATTCCTGCACTGTCATCGATCCAGCCTGGGCCTGAGCTAAGTCAACTCCAAGCCACCCCGCCAGAGTGGCATTGATATAATCAACTTTGCCACTCGGCAGCACCGAGAAAAAGCCAACCGGGGCCTGATCAAGATAGGTGATGATAAACTGCAATCGCGAAAAAGCGCTTTCCTGATGGGCCCGATCATCCGAAATATCGGTGAGCCGCCACAATACCCGGCCACCCTTGTCATTTGAAGCGAGTTGCGAAACCGAAATGCGAAGCCAGCCCGCTCGCTCATCCGAGGCCCCAGGGGCAGCTGCTCCCGCAGCCAAGCGCATGTCACGGTGGAGTGGCTTTCCCTCACGCGCTGCCTGTGCCAATTGATAAATCGGCTCAGCAAACTCGGCAAATCCAGAATATAAAATATCAAAGCCAACCAGCCGCGAAACACCTGCGCGCGAGGCCAATTTTAAATAAGGGGCATTAGCATAAACCGCACGGCCTTTGGCATCTGTCACCACGCAAGCATCAGCCAAGGCATCAAGCACAGAATCAAAAAAGTGCCGTTCAGACTGACCGCCGACAAATTTAATTGCCCCCACCGACCAGCCCAGAAGTGCCACGAGCCCCAGAAA
>JANYGE010000104.1 GCA_025362535.1 Hyphomicrobiales bacterium | reverse complement strand
ACGCTCGCCACCCTTGATGTCTGCTGGCTCGGTGACCACAAGAAGATTTTCGATACGAATGCCGAACTCGCCCTGCTTATAAAAGCCAGGCTCATTCGACAGGATCATGCCGGGTTGCAATGTGATGTAATTGTTTTTACTGATGCGGGCAGGTCCTTCATGCACCGAAAGATAAGACCCCACACCATGACCAGTACCGTGATCATAATCGAGGCCGGCTTTCCACAAGGCGGCGCGGGCCAGAACATCAATGTTGGCACCCGTCGTGCCTTTCGGAAACACGACCACCGAAATGCCAATCATGCCCTTGAGCACGCGGGTGAAGCGATCACGCATTTCATCTGTGGGTTGACCAATAATCATCGTACGCGTCACATCGGTGGTGCCATCTTGATATTGCCCACCGGAATCGATCAGATAAATTTCATTATTATTGATGGCGCGGCAATTTTCGGGGTCGACATGATAATGTGGAATTGCGGCATTGGGGCCAGAGGCTGAGATGGTGCTGAAGGAGAGGTCCATCAACACGCCAGTATCTTTGCGGAAGTCGGTTAGCTTTTCTGCAGCGGTGGCTTCGGTGAGTTTTCCCTTTGGCGCTTCGACCGAAAGCCAGTGCAGATAGCGTGAAAGCGCTACGCCATCGCGGCGCTGGGCCGATCTTGCGCCTTCTTGTTCAGTTTTGTTTTTACGGGCCTTGGGCATGGTGCAAGGATCAATGCCTTCTTTGATTACAGCACCTGAGACAGCCAATAGGCTGCGGATCTTCTCTGGCGCGGAACCTGCATCAATCAACACGGCAGATTTCTTAGCTCCAAGTTTTCTGAGCGATTCAGCCAATTCATCTGGTTTACGAATGATGGTGGTAGCTTTAAGGTGAGAGCGCACATCTTCAGGCAGGCGCTTGGCATCAACGAAGAGTTCAGCTTTGCCTTTGCGGTGGATGATGGCATAGGCGAGCACGACGGGTGTGTAAGGCACATCAATGCCACGCAGATTCAGAACCCACGACACAGATGAAGGCTCAGCCAACACGGCGGCGTCAGCCCCTGCCTTCGTAAGCTCGGCTGCCATATCTTGCAATTTATCGCCCACACTGCGGCCTGCAAATTGTTGCGGCTGCACGGAGAGCGGATTTTGTGGGCGAGCAGGTTGGTCGCTCCAAATTTGGTCGATGAGATTTTTAGTAACAGGCACAAGCTTGGCGCCAATTTTTGCGCAAGCCTCGCCCAGGCGTTTGGCCTCGCTGGCGGTGGTCAGCCAGGGATCAAAGCCCAAACGGTCATTTTTCTTGAGATTGGTTTCAATCCATTTATTTGGCGGCTCATCGACCAAATGTTGCGGTGTGATTTCTTTGAGATTCACCTGCTCGCGAACTTGGATAGTGTAGCGACCATCGACGAATATTGCAGCCTTGTTTTGAGTGACGATGGCCATGCCCCAAGAACCAGCAAAGCCGGTCAGCCATTTCAGCCGCTCAGCATAAGCTGCCACATATTCTCCCTGAAACTCATCTTGCCGGGGCACGATAAAGCCTTCGAGTTTGCTGGACTTTAGTTGCGCGCGGAGCATTTGCAGGGGAGTGGATATTGCCATTTTGTTTTCTAACCTATTGGATTGAATCACTTTAATCCAACCAGTTTAGCGGGTTTGTAAGCCGGAATGCACGATTCCATTTTTATTGCAACGCAATAATTTTTTCTGCCTTATTAAAGGGCAAGTGTCGCAAATTTGTCATACTTATTTTGCATGGATAATGGAGCATTAACGACTTATTAATTAATTTCTCTGGCTTTGATTTGTTCATTTCAGGTTCATGTCGGCATCTGTATTAAGACGCTCATGGTTATGAAAATGCCATATTTTATATATATCTTTGGATTTATATGAAGAAGCAGAGGTTAACGTGATGTGTTTCTAGAGCCATGCAAATAATGCATGATAAACATTCGAATTCGGGTCTGGTCAGACTGGGATAGAGTGACTATCTCAAGCTCGAAATGGTGCGTCGCACAAATATTTAACCTCAAAAAACAAGCTCAGCCGAGCCTAATTTGAGAGATGGAGAAAAGACTATGACTATTAATTTTGAACGTGAAACAATTCGCAATGCTGGCGTTATGGGCCGTGTAAAGACATTTTTGGCTCGCAGCCGTGCTGTGCGTCAATTGAACGATCTTGATGACCGCATGTTGGCCGATATTGGCGTATCACGCGGTGAAATCAGCAACCGCGTTTGGGGCAACTAAGCTCCTTAAGCATCCTCCCAGCCGGATCCGGTTGATCCGGCACTTAAGCGCTCTGGAAAGTTTTTTCCGGAGCGTTTTTTTGTTTTGGGGTTGACCATCACAAGTGCAATCCAATTGCCATTGCGAATGCAACGGGCAGGCACAAGACCTCGGGCGGTGTAGCAGGCTTTGATCCAGCGCAATTGATCGAAGGTGAGGCCCGACAAGATCAGTTTTCCGCCAGGAGCCAATATTGAACTGAGGCTTTGGGCGAGGTTGGCCAAAGGCCGCGCCAGAATATTTGCGAAAATTAAATCGAAGGGCGCTGCCTGCTTGATCACCTTGTGATGAAGGCCCGCCGCTATAACCGCAGTGATGAGTGGAGTTACGCGATTTAGTCTGGCATTGCCGAAGGTGACACGCACGGCTTCCCCGTCAATATCAGTGGCCAAGGCTTTTTGTTTGAGGGCTTTGGCGGCAGCGATCGCCAGCACACCGGTGCCGCACCCTAAATCGAGAATGCGGATGGGGCGTTCGCGTTTTAAAATTTCATCGAGCGCCAAAAGACAGCCAGCGGTGGTGCCGTGATGGCCCGTGCCAAAGGCGGTGCCTGCATCTATTTCCAATGAAATTCCACTGGAGCGGCGTTGATCACGATCATGCGAGCCGTGCAGAAAAAAGCGCCCCGCCGTAACCGGAGCCAAGCCTTCGAGTGAGCGGCGCACCCAATCGACATCAGGCACAAGAGCGATGATCGCATCTGGATTACCAAGATGTGCGCGGGCAGCGGTTGCAGTTTCATCATCCTCAAACCAGGCCACAGTTTCCCAGAGATTTTGGGCTTCGTCGGTTTCATTGATGGTGACGGCGAGGGGATCGAGCTGAAAATCATTCTCAATTACTTCAGCCATGCCATGGGCAGCTTCGTGCGAAAGATTGGGGAATGTGAGGGTGACGCGGGCAACTTGCATGGCAGGATTCCAAAAGAAAATGGCCGGATTATCTCCGGCCATTTCAGCGTATACTGTTATGTCTGCGATCAGGTCAAAGGTAGAATGGTGATCTCAACACGGCGGTTCATGGCTTTGCCGGAAGGCGAGGCATTGGACGCAATCGGATCTTGTTCGCCATGGCCCTCTACTGAGAAGCGATTAGGATCAAGCTGTTGCGAGGCGAGGAATTGTGCCACGGAAGCCGCGCGTCTGCGCGACAAATCATAGTTTGATTGCTCCGACCCATCAGAATCAGTGTGACCCACCACGTCGATTACGGTTTGCTTGTATTCTTTGAACACGGCGGCAACCGAGCTCAGCGTGCCAAAAAATTGCGGTTTGATTTCTGCGCGAGCAGAATCGAAGGTGATATTGGATGGCATGTTAAGTACAATGCTATCGCCAACGCGGGTGACTGAAACGCCGGTGTCACGCAAGCGCTCGCGCAGCTTTGATTCTTGATTGTCCATATAGGAGCCAACCCCGCCGCCTGCGAGTGCGCCAATACCAGCACCGATGAGGGCAGCTTTACGGGTGGAGAAACTTGTTGTGGCGCCAAGTAATGCACCAGCGGCAGCACCAATGGCAGCACCCGTACCAATGCCTGCGGCGGTTTTAGAAAGTTGCTGTTCGCCGGTGAACGGATTGGTGGTGCACGCACTGAGCAAAAAGCTCGCAGCAGTGGCGATGATGATCGAATGTTTCATAAGCGTCCCCTCGGATGGGATGGGTTTGAAGGCGAGTTGTGGCAAAATTTGGGTTAATAATGGTTTAGTTTGGGGCGGGCTGGTGAGAAATCCAAGCAAATCTTTTTAATCGACGTGCGAACAAAGGAACTCTAACACTGAAGATTAAATCTCAGGATATATCATGGCCACTCTTCAGCTTGCTCAACGTATGGAAAATGTGCAACCCAATGCAATCGGAGAACTGCTCAAATTCGGGGCCGATCCGGCGTTGATCTCGTTTGCTGGAGGCTATCCTGATGGAACGCTTTTTCCGGTTGAGCAGCTCAATGATGTTTATCGTGTGGCGATTCTCGAACAGGGTAAGCAGACGTTACAATATACAGTATCAGATGGCGACCCGAAATTGCGGGCGCAGCTTGCAGAGCGGGCAACCCGCAAAGGCACGCCTTGCGCGCTTGAGAACATCTTAATCTTGCAAGGCAGCCAGCAGGGCTTGGACCTTGTTGCTAAGATGTTGGTTGATCCCGGTGAAATTGTTGTGACGGAAAGCCCAACCTTCCTCGGCGCACTCATTGCCTTCAACCCTTGCCAACCTCGCTATGTTGGCATTCCAATGGATGACGAGGGGATGATTACGGATGTGCTGGAGGAACAACTGAAAGCCGGATTAAAGCCAAAACTGCTTTACACTATTCCTGACTTTCAAAATCCAACAGGGGTTACCATGAGTGCGGCTCGCCGCAAACATCTGATGGCACTGGCTCATAAATATGATTTTATGATCTTGGAAGATACGGCTTATCGTGAGTTGCGTTATCGTGGCGAAGCGCCGCCTACACTCAAAAGCCTTGATGACGATGACCGTGTCATCATGTTGGGGAGTTTCTCTAAAATCCTAGCCCCGGGACTGCGGCTGGGCTGGGCGATTGCTTCGGCACCGATCATCCAAAAGCTAGGGCTGCTGAAATTGGCGGCAGATACGCAATGCAGCACTTTGAATATGGCTGCGGCCTCATTATTCATGGAGCGCCATGATCTTGACGGGCATATAGAAACGCTGCGCGCGGCGTATTTGCGCAAGAAGACTTTGATGTTGGATATGGTGCGCCAGCACTTCCCGCAGGAGGTGACCTGTACGGATCCTGAAGGCGGCCTATTCACCTGGCTCACATTCCCCAAGAGTTTCGACACAACACAATTCATGCGTGATCATGCTTTGACCAAAGCCAAAGTGGCTTATGTGCCGGGAGTGAGTTTCTTTCCGGTTGATGGTGAGCCGAATCATGCGCGCGTGAATTTCTCAGGCCAAAACGATGCAATGATTGTTAAGGGCATGTCAGCTTTGGGCGCTTTGGTGAAACAGGAGATGGCAAAGCTATGAGTGTTAAACTTCATCCAGTTTCTGTTCCACCTATTTCAGCAGAACTTATTGAGCGCTGGCGCGCTGTGCCGGTGGCCGTGCTTGTTGATGTAAGCAAAGGCGCCTGCCAGATTGATCCCGCCATCCGCCCGCTTTGCCCGGCTGCGCAACAGCCGCGCCTGTTTGGTCGCGCGGTGACGGCTCTTTGTGCACCGCCCGATTTCGGTGCTGTGCTGCGCGCTTTAGATGTGATGAAGGCTGGCGATGTGCTGGTTATCGCCGCACAGGGCAATCACCAACATGCAATGATCGGTGGCATTCTGGGCGGGCATTTACGGCGCATGGGGGCTGCAGGAATCGTCTGTGATGGGGCTATCCGCGATGTGGCGGAACTTGCCAGTTGGAAAGAGCTTTCGGTTTACAGCCGCTCCATCACCCCACTGGGGCCTACAGCCGTGAGTCTAGGCGAGGTCAATGCGCCAGTTACGATTGGTGGCTTGGTCATTCATCCCGGCGACATTGTGATTGGCGATGATGATGGCTTAGGGGCCCTCACGCCAAGCGCTGCGCAGGCTTACATTGATGCAGCCGAGGCGAAACTGGCATTGGAAGCAGAGTGGATCAAGAAGCTGGTTAGTGGCAAGACGATTGCTGAGACTTTTGGGCTGGATGTCACTCCGCCGCCTCAGTCTTAATATCCTCCGGCACCAAGAAGCCACCTGACTGGCGCTTCCATAGGCTGGCATAGAGCCCACCCTTCTTTGCTAGCAGCTGCTTATGGCTGCCCACCTCGACGACGCGGCCTTTGTCCATCACCACCAATCGATCCATGGCGGCGATGGTGGATAACCGATGCGCTACGGCGATGACGGTTTTACCTTCCATCAGCGTGTAGAGATTTTCCTGGATGGCGGCTTCCACCTCCGAGTCCAGCGCTGATGTGGCTTCATCCAGAATAAGGATGGGTGCGTTTTTCAACAGCACTCTGGCAATCGCAATGCGTTGGCGTTGGCCACCGCTTAGTTTTACGCCGCGTTCGCCCACATGGGCCTCGTAAGCTTGGCGTCCATTGGGGTCGACCAAATTGGCGATGAATTCTTCGGCATGGGCTTTGCTGGCAGCGGATTTTATGTCATCGAAGCTGGCATCTGGCATGCCATAACGGATATTATCCGTTACAGAGCGATGCAATAATGATGTGTCTTGCGTCACCACGCCGATGGAGCCACGTAGAGATTCCTGTGTTATATCTGCGATGTTCTGGTTGTCGATTACAATGGAGCCAGAGCCCACATCATAAAAGCGCAACAGCAAGTTGGCGATGGTGGATTTACCTGCGCCTGACCTGCCAACGAGGCCCACTTTTTCGCCAGGTTCGATCACCAGATCAAACTTGTCAATCACATCATGACCGCGCTCGCCTGTGGCTTGGCCATAGTTGAAATGTAAATCTGTGAAGGTGATTTTCCCGTGGGGAACGCGCAAAGGTTTTGCACCTGCATGATCGACCACGGAATGTTCACGCGCGATCATTTCAACACCATCACGCACCACGCCGAAATCTTCGAACAGGCCAGCAATTTCCCACAGCATCCAATGCGCCATGCCTTGCATGCGGTAAACGAGGCCAACCGAGAACGCGATGGCGCCGACAGTGATTGCACCTTTCGACCACAGCCAAATGGCCACAGTGGCAGTGGCCGTCAGCACCGCGCCATTGAGGGCATTCAACGCGAAATTCATTTTGGTGGAAACCCGCATGGAATCATAAACGCTTTGCAGCATCCACACGAAGCCTTCTTTCGCATAGCCATCTTCGCGCGCCGTGTGGGCAAAGAGCTTCACGGTTGGCATATTGGTATAAGTATCGACAATGCGGCCCGTTACCAACGAGCGCATGTCCGCTTGCTTTTGCGACAGCACACCGAGCTTGGGTACGAAATAGCGCATGGTGAAGGCATAACCGACCAGCCAACCGATGAGCGGCAGAGTGAGCCGCCAATCATTCGCCGCGAAGGTGGCCAGTGCGCTGAGGAAAAATACCGCGACCCAGGAAATCACTTGTGTGAGTTTCATCACCACATCGCGCACACCCAATGCGGCTTGCATCACCTTGGTAGAGACGCGACCAGCAAATTCATTGTGGAAGAATTCCATCGATTGGCGCAGCATATAACGGTGCGCCAGCCAGCGGATGCGCATGGCGAAATTTCCGCGCAGGCCTTGGTTTTCAATCGAGTCGGCCACGAAGCTGAGTGATGGCAACACAAGTAGCGAGAGTGCACCGAAAAGTAATAGCTTGAATTTATTTTCCGGCCAGAAGGTTTCAGGCTTGGCTGAACTCAAGGTGTCGACAATCGTGCCGAGGAACGAAAATACCCGCACCTCTATGACGGCGATTACCACCGAGAGCAGAAAGCCCACAATGAGCAACGGATAGAATGGCTTGGCATAAAAGCGGATGAATCCCCACGTGGTTTTAGCGGGCATTTGTGGCGTGATTTCAGGAAATGAATCGACGCGGCGTTCAAGCCAATTGAAAAACAAATTCATAAAAGTGCTCCGGTTTCGGGCAGTAGCGCATTCAACCGGCGCAAGATTCGGCACCATCCCACATGAAGCAGGATAGCCCTTCAGTATAGTGGGTTGGAGATCAAACGTCAAAGCCAAGGTGGAGCTGGTGTGTTCAGGGCGGTGAGCATGTTAAAAGCGCTGCGTTGCACGGCGGGCAATTTGGTGAGAATGGGCAAGCCAAATTCGAAGATTAAATCCTGTAGGATGCCGCGTGACTTTGCAAAGCGCGTGAAGGCATGAGTGAATTTCAGAACGTCTTTGCCAATAGGGTGGCGCAGGGTGGTATATTCTCGCTCGCGGCCTTGTTCTAATAGCCATGCCAACCAGCAAGCATCCTCCATGCCGAGATTCATGCCGCGACCGCCAACAGGAGAGTGGATATGGGCCGCATCGCCCGCTAAAAATACGTTGCCATTTTGATAGTTCTGTACTTGCCGATAGCTCAATTTGAAATCGGTTTCCCACACAACTTTTTTCACCTTCGCATCGCGGGGCAAATTGTTGAGGCAATCGCCACGTGTGCTGATGAAGCGACCGAAGCCTTCGCGCATCGGCAGATAGGGGGCGAGGTGAGTGTCCAATATGGTGAGCACTGCCGTGTTGGTTGGAAAAGGCCAATCATCGAGCTCTACATCTGCTAGGCCAAAAACCTGTTCGTCAGTTTCGCCTTCAAATTCCAAACCCAAGGCCTTGCGCACTGTGGAATGAGAACCATCGGCCCCAATCAGGATATCAGTTTTGACAACCGATTTGTTGCTGAGGCGGCATCCAATAGTGCCATTGGTGGTAAAGGTTTCGAGTACGATGCCAGTTTCGAGCTTTACCCCCATTTCATTCAATCTCTGAATTAAGATTTCTTCGGTTTTAGATTGGGCCAAAATCAAAAGGAAATTGAAACGGTGGGGGATTTTAGAGAGATCAATCCGTGCCAGGATTTTTGTGTCGCGCCGGATTACCAGATGGCGCACGCGGTTACCTGCGGCAAGCAGCATTTCGGTGACACCTGAAGGCTCCATAAGATCTAAGGTCCGGGCATTAACCGCCAGTGCGCGCGATTCAGCTGAGGGGCCAGAATCGGGATCAATGATGCGAAGGTCAAAACCACGGCGCTTGAGTTCAATTGCGGCGGTAAGACCAACAGGCCCGCCGCCGGCAATGAATACCTGTCTGTTTTCAAGCGGCTTTATCATTGATTAAACCTCAGAAATATTACGCAATGCGCGTTAATCGACATCTTTGCGCGCTCCCTCAACATAGCACCTATGACTAGTGCTTTGTTGGCAAATGGTCAAAGGGCGGCTATTGCCCCATTCATGTCGCCTACCCGAATCTTGCCTTTGGTTATCGCTGCTGCCTTGTTCATGGAAAATATGGATGGGACGGTGATTGCCACGTCGCTTCCGGCGATTGCAGCGGATTTGGGCACCAATCCGGTTTCGCTCAAGCTGGCCTTCACCACTTATCTTCTTAGCCTCACAGTGTTCCTTCCGATCTCGGGTTGGTTGGCCGATAAATATGGCGCGAAATTGGTGTTTCGCTTGGCGATTGTGGTTTTCACGCTGGCATCCTTCGGCTGTGGCTTTACGCCGAATTTGGCTTGGCTGGTGGCGCTTCGGGGCTTGCAAGGAGTGGGCGGTGCAATGATGGTGCCCGTGGGGCGCATCATCTTGATCAGGGCTATCCCAAAATCGGAATTGGTCAATGCTATGGCCTGGCTCACGGTGCCTGCACTTATTGGCCCGCTGCTTGGGCCTCCGATTGGGGGCTTCATCACCACGTATTTTCATTGGCGCTGGATTTTCTGGATGAATGTGCCGATTGGAATCTTGGGATTGATTTTGGCCACGCAATTTATGCCGAACACCCGCGAGGATGATGTGCCGCCGCTTGATGCGAAAGGTTTTTTGCTTTCGGGTTTTGGTTTGGCGCTTACTGTGTTTGGCTGCACAGTGGTTGGGCATGGGTTGGTGCCCGAGAGTTTTGCTTTGGCCATGATTGTTGTGGGCGTTGTAATGATTGCGCTATATTTGCACCACGCTAAAACGGTGACTAACCCCATTCTCGATCTGTCATTATTGCGCATTGACACCCTGCGCATCAGCATCACTGGTGGATTATTTTTTCGGATTGCCGCTGGTGCGGTTCCATTTCTATTGCCATTGATGCTGCAGCTTGGTTTTGGTCTCACTGCATTTCAAACCGGAATCATCACCTGCTCTGCTGCGCTGGGTGCATTAACGATGAAATTCGGTGCAGGTTATCTTCTGCGGAGCTTTGGCTATCGGCGCTTGCTGATTGCCAATGGCATTTTGAGTTGCGTCTTTATGGCGGCAATGGGGCTGTTCACGCCCACCATGTCTTATATCATTATGATGATTATTTTGTTGTTCGGTGGCGTTTGCCGTTCTCTACAATTCACAGCATTGAATTCGATTGCTTATGCTGATGTGTCCACTGCTCAGGTGAGCAAGGCCAATGGGCTTTACACGGTGATGCAGCAGCTCTCGCTGGCTTTGGGTGTGGCAGCGGCGGCCACGGTGCTTGATGTTTCGCAGTGGCTGCGTGGTGCAAGCGAATTGGCAACGGTGGATTTTGCGGCGGCATTTTTTCTGGTGTCGCTTGGTGGGCTGGCGTCGATCATTTTATTCATGGGCTTGCCGGGCAATGCTGGGGCCGCACTTTCTGGTCATCGCGCTAGGGCCTGACTTCACAATTGTTTGAAGCGATGTGAGTGCTCTATTTCAAGAGTTTCTCGTAAGAAGAGCATAAGATTTGGAGGATTATCATGAACCGTCGTATCGCTTTAAAACTATCCGGACTTTCCTTCTTAGGCTTGGCGGCTGGTGCCCGCATGGCCTTTGCGGAGACATTTGAAGTCACTAAGACTCCGGAAGAATGGCAAAAGATTTTAACCAAAGAGCAATTTGCAACTTTACGCAAAGAGGTGACGGAGCGCCCAAACACCTCAAAGCTGCTTGATGAACACCGCAAGGGTACATTCAATTGCGCGGGCTGTGATTTACCGATTTATGCTTCGGAAACAAAGTTTGATAGCGGTACGGGCTGGCCGAGTTTCTTTGATCACTTGCCAAATGCCATTGGCCAAAAGGAAGACAACACATTGTTCACAGCCCGCACTGAAGTGCATTGCCGCCGCTGTGGCGGGCATTTGGGCCATGTGTTCGATGATGGGCCAAAGCCCACGGGCTTGCGCTATTGCATGAATGGTGTGGCACTGAAATTCGTGGCGGCTTAAAATGCGCGGGCGGGAGGTGAAATTCCTCGCCCCTTATTTTTAGAGTTCCTGACGGCTGCCAATTTCCACCACGCGATCGGCGGGCAGGTGAAAATAATTGCTGGCATCATCCGCATTTTTTGAAAGTGTAATAAACAGCAAGCTCTGCCAAGCGGGCAGGGGGCTGGCATTCACGCGTTGCAATGAACGGCGCGATAAAAAATAAGTCGTTTCGAGATTTTCAAAACTCAGGTTGGCTACTTTCGCTCGCCTTAGAGCTTGTGGAATGTCGGTTGAATCCAGATAGCCAAATCTTGCATTTACGCTCCAGAAACCCTCTGCAAGTTTGGTGGCTGTTAATTGATCTTGCGATTTTACATAAGGCACATCAGCCACTTGCATGTTCAACACCAAGTTCTGTTCATGGAGAACCTTGAAGTGCTTCATGCTGTGGAGCAGCGCGGAAGGTGTGTTGCCACGGTCCGATGTGAAATAGACGGCAATGCCTTTGACCCGGTGGGTGGATGATCTTTGTAATGAGCCCACCAATGACGTGAATGGCAAGTTGGTTTTCTTAACCGAGTCTTTGATGCGTTGAACGCCCATTCGCCAAGTCCACATGCAGGCAAACAGGGCGGCACCAATGGTGAGGGGCACCCAACCTCCATCTACAATTTTCAAACTGTTGGCTCCCAAGAATGTGGCGTCAATCGCCAGTAGAGGCAACAACACGGCGAAGGTGAGTGGGTAAGACCATTTCCAACGGTTCTTTACCACAAACATGGCCAGTAGCGTGGTGACCACCATGGT
>JANYGE010000228.1 GCA_025362535.1 Hyphomicrobiales bacterium | reverse complement strand
CACAAAAGTTCCCGCATATTGCCTATAAAGATTCCGTGCGCTGGTATGGCACTGATAAGCCAGATTTGCGCAACCTGATTAAAATGCAGGATGTATCGGACACATTCCGAAATGCCGGCTTCAAGTTGTTTAGCGATTTACTTGCTGACGTAGGTGGCAAAGCTGCAGTTTGGGCAATTCCAGCTCCAACTGGCGGATCAAGGGCATTCTGTGATCGCATGAACAGTTGGGCGCAAGGGATTGGTCAAGCTGGCCTCGGATATATAATTTTTAAAGAAGGTGGTGACGAAACCGGAGCCGGACCAATCGCAAAGAGGATTGGTCCAGTTTTAACAGAAAGCTTGCGGCAAAAACTAAACTTACAAGTTGGCGACTCTGCATTTTTTGTTGGGGGCAATCCAGATAAATTCTACAAATTCGCTGGCGAAGCCCGCACCAAGGTTGGCACTGATCTTGATCTCATCGCCAAAAATCGCTTCGACTTCTGCTGGATCGTTGACTTCCCCATGTATGAATGGAACGAAGAAGATAAGAAAATTGACTTCTCTCACAATCCCTTCTCCATGCCGCAAGGCGGACTCGAAGCGTTGAACACCCAAGACCCGCTCACTATCAATGCCTATCAATATGATATCGTGTGCAATGGCGTGGAGCTTTCATCCGGTGCCATCCGCAACCATCGCCCTGAAGTGATGAAGAAGGCCTTTGAGCTTGCTGGCTATTCCGAAGACGTGTTGCTGGAAAAATTCGGCGGCATGTACCGGGCCTTCCAATATGGCGCACCACCGCATGGCGGCATTGCTCCGGGTGTGGACCGCATCGTCATGCTGCTTTGCAACGAGCCGAACATACGTGAAGTTGTGTTGTTCCCGATGAATCAACAGGCGGAAGACCTTTTAATGTCCGCCCCTTCATCTGCCACCCCAAAGCAGTTGCGCGAACTCCACATAAGACTGAATTTACCGGAAAATTAACCTTCAGTGGTTGATAATCCATGTTTGCTTGACTAGTTTGCGCCATCGAACTTCACGAGGAATAATTCATGATACGCCGTTTCTTTGCTGCAGCTCTTGCTGCAACTCTCACTTTGTCTGCTGTTCAAGCCGCCACAACTGCCGCCACCGACACAACTCAAACCCAATTGCTGCTGAAGAAGAAAAAACTGGCAGCGCAAATGAAGGCCTTGCAAGACCAGCAAGCCATCATTGATAAGTCCCTCGCCGCAACCAAGAAGCCCGTTCCAGCGAAGCCCGTTAACCTAGCTACGGCATCAATCACACCGGTGAAGTCGAAGGCATCAAAACCTGCTCCTGTCGCAGCTGCCCCTGCAGCGCAAGTTGCTCGCCTTCAACCTTGCACCTCTTTTCTGGGTTGCCTTTTCGGCAGCAAGCATCGCAGGCAACAGGCTGCAACAGTGCAGCAAGCCAATTTCGGCGCTTATCAAAATGCCGGTCTGTCTGGAAACACCGATCACAAGGTGGTCACTTGGACGGAAACAAAATACCCCGTGGGCTCGCTCATTGTGCGCACACCAGAGCGCGCTTTATATTTTGTATCCGCAAAGAATGAAGCCATTCGCTATAGCGTAGGCGTGGGCCGCGAAGGCATGCAGTGGAGCGGCAACTCAACCATTGTTGCCAAAGCTGAATGGCCAAGCTGGACCCCGCCCAAGGTAATGATTGAGCGCGAAGCCGCCAAGGGCCACATCATTCCGCCCTTCATGGAAGGTGGCCCCGGCAATCCTCTGGGAGCACGCGCCATGTATATTGGTGGCCGTATGTACCGTGTGCACGGCACCAACAATGAAGCCTCAATCGGCGGTGCCGTATCATCAGGCTGCATCCGCATGATGAATGCCGATGTGATTGATCTCTATGATCGCGTGAAAGTGGGCGCGAAGATTTACGTTTATCAATAAGCCAAGTGTGAGTTTGAAAATGGCCGCAGCAATGCGGCCTTTTTTATTTGAGCGTTGCGCATAAAAAAAGACCCCGGAGGCTGAGGGCCATCCGAGATCTGGTATTCACAAAAAGGTGGAGAAGAATTACTTCTTCGCGGCCTTCTTTGCAGCTTTCTTTGCTGGCTTCTTAGCAGCAGCCTTTTTCGCTGGCTTCTTAGCAGCTTTCTTTGCAGGTTTCTTTGCAGCTTTTTTCGCAGCAGCCATGGTGTTCTCTCCTAGAGATTTAAATTGTTAATGCCCCACAACGCAGGCCCGACAGACTTGATATCAACATCCACAAAAATATTTATTTTTATTTCACGTCGATAACTGTTCGTTGTTTAGAACCTCATTGTGTGATTCGGCAATATGCCGACTACATCTTGTGTATGATGCCAAGATAGCTAACAATTGGTAAACAAGGTAGCACAGTAAAAGTGATCAGTATACTGATGATAAAAGAAATTCACTTTAAGAGCGAAAATAAAGGGTAAAATTGATTGATCTGTACACGGATTAATAAATTGTAATCTCCGCATTGCAGCGCAGCGTTCTTTAGGCAAGATGTTATCCACAAAATATTTTCAAAGAATCGTAAGGTATAGGTCATTCCAATCCGGATTTTCGCGTTTGATGCGATTGATTTTCCATTATCGAGGCCACTTCTTCATCGTCTTCTCACGCTGAATGACGCAGTCAACCTCCCTAAAAACTTCGAACCACACCAAAGTTTTGACACCATACTTCATGGTGAAGCCTTCGATGAGACCTTCTTTGTGTTGCGTTAGGCGTGTTGGTAGATCACCAGTCACACCACTATAGAGCGTGTCATTCTTTTTGCTGGCAATGATATAAACGGAAGAGATGCGTTCTTGTCCTGGGGAATGTGGTGCCGCAAAGAAAAAGGCCAGGATCACTCCCGGCCTCTGTCTCTCTTACGTAAGCTAGATTACGAACACCCACTCGTGCTCCCGCATGTGTCACACTTCAAGCAGGTGCCATTGCGCACCATGGTGTAGTTGCCGCATTCGCTGCAGGTGTCGCCTTCATAGCCTTTCATCTTGGCTTGGCTGCGCAAATCCATCGAAGGGGCAGGGGTATTATAGGTGTAAGCCAT
>JANYGE010000083.1 GCA_025362535.1 Hyphomicrobiales bacterium | reverse complement strand
GGTATGATTTCAGAAATGAAAACCGGTGAAGGCAAAACTTTGGTGGCCACGTTACCAGTTTATCTGAATGCGCTTGAAGGCAAGGGCGTACATGTGGTGACAGTCAATGACTATCTGGCCAAGCGCGACTCGGCTTGGATGGCTAAGGTTTATGGCTTTCTAGGCTTGACCACGGGCGTTATTGTTCATGGCCTTGATGATGCGCAGCGCCGTGAGGCTTATGCTTGCGATGTAACTTATGGCACCAACAATGAGTTGGGCTTTGACTACTTGCGTGACAACATGAAGTATCATTTGAATGAAATGGTGCAGCGCGGACATCATTTTGCAATTGTCGATGAAGTCGATTCCATTCTGATTGATGAAGCGCGAACCCCGCTGATTATTTCTGGTCCGTCGGAAGATCAGTCCGGCCTTTATAATTCGCTGGATCGCTTTATTCCAATGTTGGTGGCGGCTGATTTTGAACTTGATGAAAAGCAGCGTCAGGTCACACTGACTGAAGCTGGGAATGAACATCTAGAGCAACTGCTTACTTCTGCAGGCGTTATGAAAGGTGGCTCAATGTATGATGCCGCCAATATTGGCATTGTGCATCACATCCAACAGGCTTTACGTGCGCACACGCTGTTTCAAAAAGACAAGGACTATATTGTCAAGGATGACGAAGTTGTAATCATCGATGAATTTACTGGCCGCATGATGACGGGGCGGCGTTATTCTGATGGGCTGCATCAAGCTATCGAAGCCAAAGAGCATGTGACTGTGCAGCCGGAAAATGTGACCATGGCATCTGTCACATTCCAAAATTATTTCCGCATGTATAAGAAACTCGCAGGCATGACCGGCACGGCCTTGACTGAGGCTGATGAGTTCCAGGATATCTATGGTTTGGAAGTCATCGAGATTCCAACCAATGTTCCAGTCGCGCGCAAAGATGAAGACGACGAAGTTTATCGTACAGCCAAGGAAAAATACGCAGCCATCAGCGATACCATCCGTGCTGCACGGGCGCGCGGCCAACCAGTTTTGGTGGGCACGACATCGATTGAAAAATCGGAAGAAATTTCCGCTATGCTTAAGGCACAAAACATTGAGCACAATGTATTGAATGCGCGTTTCCATGAGCAGGAAGCTACGATTATTGCGCAAGCAGGTGCACCTGGCGCTGTAACTATCGCCACCAACATGGCAGGTCGTGGTACTGATATTAAGCTTGGTGGCAATTTGGATATGCGCATTGCCACGGAACTTGGTGATGTGCCTGAAGGAGCTGAACGTGAGCGCCGCATTGCCAAGATAAAAGATGAGATTGAAGCTCATAAGCAAACCGTGCTTGAGGGTGGCGGCTTGTTTGTGATCGGCACCGAACGCCATGAAAGCCGCCGCATTGATAATCAGTTGCGTGGTCGTTCAGGTCGCCAAGGTGATCCTGGGCAATCACGCTTCTATCTCTCGCTGCAAGATGATTTGATGCGTATTTTCGGATCTGAGCGTTTGGACGGTATGTTGCAAAAGCTTGGCCTGAAAGAGGGTGAAGCGATTATTTCATCATGGATCAATAAGGCTCTCGAAAAAGCCCAGCAGAAAGTTGAAGCGCGCAATTTTGATATTCGCAAAAACCTGCTGAAGTTCGACAATGTGATGAATGATCAACGCAAGGCGATTTTTGATCAGCGCGTTGGCATTATGAATGGCGAAGAAATTTCTGAAACCGTAGATGACATGCGCCATGATATTATTGGTGAATTGATTTCCAAGCACATTCCAGAAAACGCCTATGCTGAACAGTGGGACGCGAAAGGTTTGCGTGACCGTTTGCGTGATGCCGTGGCGATTGATTTTCCAGTTGATGAATGGGCCAAGGAAGAAGGCATTGCGGATGAGGAAATTCGCGAGCGTGTGACGTCGACCACAGACAAATACTATGGTGACAAGCGCGAGAAATATTCCCCCGATATTATGAAACAGGTGGAAAAATCGGTGCTGCTGCAAACGCTTGACCGCTTGTGGCGCGAGCATATCGTGGCGGTTGATTATTTGCGCCAGGTGATTCACTTGCGTGGCTATGGCCAGCGCGATCCGCTCAATGAATATAAAACTGAAGGCTTCACGCTGTTCTCAGACATGGTGACAAGGCTGAAAGAAGCAGTGACGGGTCAATTGATGCGGGTTGAAATTCAGTTTGGTGAGCAAGGAGAAGAACTGCCGGACGAAACGCCATTACCACCTATGGAGGCTCATCATGTTGATGCCAGCACTGGTCAAGATGATGTGGGCGAAGGCCTGCCTATGCTGGGTTCTGCGGCACTTGGAGCTGCTGCAATCGCTGCCGCCAGCTTTGATCCCAAAAAGCCAGAAACCTGGGGCAAAGTGGGCCGCAATGATGATTGCCCTTGTGGCTCAGGCAAGAAGTTCAAGCACTGCCATGGGGCTTATGTATGAGGTTATTCGAGGATCTAGGCTTTTACATACCAATCATCCCAGAGTGAGAGTTTTTCAAATTTTCGGATATATCCTTTGGAGGTAAGAAGATCGTATATTTTTACTCTACTATCGGTAAAATTATGTTCACAAGTTATGACTTTAAATTTGTGGGCGGAAAAATCGAAAGCGTTTAGAATATCAAACTCACTTCCCTCGGTGTCGATAGAAAGATAGTCAATCAATTTTGGTGCTTTGTGCTGCTCCAAAAGATCATTGAGAGAGACTGAATTCACGGTGTAAGTTTTATAATTCTTGCGCGTATTCTTATGAGCGTCAGAATCTCTGAATTCCTTAATTGTTGATAATTCTGGTGTCACACACTCTTCAAATTGCAATGTTGAATCGGACGTAGACCATACACTTCTGGTGTCAATCTTGGCAGTTCTGTTCTTGTTTAACTCAGCAAGCCATATCTTGGCGGGCTCTGCTAAAATGCCTTCCCATCCAAAATTCTTTTCCATTAAATATGTGTTACTTAAATCTAAGCCATTGGTTGCACCAAACTCTACAAAGAAGCCATTTCTTCTAAAATCGCACTCAGCCAATACAAATAGGTCTTGGTACATTTGAGATTTTGTAAAATCCAATTGATTTAACATCTGACCTCCGAGTTTCACAGAGTATGAACGCAGCAATTCCAAAGCGTTTGCAGCGTGTTGGTTGTCATGAGCGCTCTGCTTGAGCTGTAAATATATATCATGCTTGATGAATGTAATATTGAAGGCACTCGAAAGTTTTTTTCTAATCGATTTTAATGGGAGTTTCATTTTACGTGCTCATTATTATTTGACTTGAATTTATTTTGAGTTACTCATCGTTTGGTTTGAAGCACTATCGCCAAGCTTTGTGTCGCACTTCCCGGCTTCAGCGGTTTTGGTTGGCTTTCATGGGGTTTCCAGGCCATGGCCCAGGCTATTTCTAATGTGGCGTGGATACGACCATCTGCGTCAGTGAAGTTGGCGTGATAGTGTTCAGCCATTTTGGTGAAGAGGCGGCGAGACGCCAGCTTGTTGCTGCGGCCGATCAGGGGATTAGCATATCCGAATGATTTGATTTCGCGCATCAGCGCTAACACATCCGCATAACGCACGGTGGTGTGGTCCATGTCTGCAACTGGCAAGGCAAGGCCAGCGCGCTGCATCAGCCCGCCCAACTCGCGAACCCCAATCATCGGGGCCACGCGGGGTGATACACCGCCGGTGATTTCCAGTTCAGCATCAAGCCAGCTTTGACGAAGTTCATGCAGTGTGTCGCCCGCAAAAAAAGCGACCAACAGAAGTCCATCCGCTTTGAGGGCACGGCCCAATTGGGCGAGATGACCTGGCACATCATTCACGCAGTGCAAATCTAACAGGCTGATAATGCAGTCATAGTTTAAATCAGGCCGGTTCAACGTATCATTGGCACTTGGTTCAATTTGCGTGACGGCATCAAATTTTCCGGACACTTTCAAAGTGTCAACAATAATTTGCGAGGCTTGCGTGATGACGAGAGCCTGTGGCAGGCGACGCATGATCAAAGATAGGCGCTCGTCTAATTCGGTGGCCATGTGATTTTGCAAAATCTCAGTGCCGCTGGCCTTTTTCTGGCGGGCCAGATAGAGTGCACGGTCAAAGATCAGGGGTGTTTCATCGATCATGGATGATCTGCTAGCGGAAAAACCAAAGCGTTTCCAGCGTGGCTTGATGCTTTCACTTTTGCGCAGGCTGGTGGATTTGATCACACCTCCCAAGTGCCTGAGCTGTCGTATGGCGGTGCAAACCGGGGCCAGCCTGTGCACGGCATGCTGGCAGAAGCTTACCTATTTGGAAGACCCGCTTTGTGATGTGTTAGGTTTGCCCTTTGCCTATGATCAGGGGGCTGGCAGTTTGAGCGCGCAAGCCTTGGCTGATCCACCACCGTGGGACCGTGGCCGTGCTTGCGTGGTGTTTGATGATGCGGCCAAAGGCCTGGTGCACGGCCTTAAATATCGGGACAACACTGAGGCGGGGCTATTTATGGCGCGGATGATGGCACGCACGGGGCGAGACCTATTGGCTGAGGCTGATATGGTGATGCCAGTGCCTTTGCATAAATCACGGTTGTGGAAACGTCGGTTTAATCAGGCCGCGTTTTTGGCACAACCGATTGCCGAAGCGGCGGGAAAGATTTTCGCCACTGATATTTTATTGCGTACCCAACCCACGCGCCAACAAGTGGGTTTGAATGCAGAGGCGCGGCGCAAGAATGTGCGGAGGGCTTTTCAAGTGCCATTTGAAAAAGTGGCTTTGGTGGCTGGCAAGACTATTGTTCTGGTGGATGATGTGCGTACCACTGGGGCCACATTGGCCGCCTGTGCTGAGGTTCTCAAAAAAGCCGGGGTGACTCGTGTTTATGTGCTCACCTTCGCTCTTGTGAAAGAGCCGCACCGAATGCATATAGAGGCATGACGGAAAGATGACGATGACGCAGATAGTAATTTATACAACCAATAGCTGCCCTTATTGCATGATGGCCAAAAACCTTCTGAACAAAAAAGGCGTGAAATTTGAGGAAATTGATGTGACTTATGATCCTGCTGAGCGTCAACGGATGATGGCACGCGCTGGCGGGCGCCGTTCGGTTCCGCAGATTTTCATTGGCGCTGTGCATGTGGGCGGTTGTGATGAACTGCATGCCTTAGAAGCAAAGCGTGGGCTTGATGCTTTGTTGGTTTCAGCATGAGTTTTAAAGCAGGCCTTATTCAATTGCGTTCATCGCGCGAGATGGCGGTGAATTTGACGGAAGCCTCAAAGCTGATCCGGCAGGCTGCTTCGCAAGGGGCGACATTTATTTCCACTCCCGAAATGACCAATATATTTGAGCCAGACCGTGAGCGACTAAAAGCTGTGGTGATGACGGAAGCGGATGATTCGTCTGTGCACGGATTTTCGGCACTGGCGGCAAAATTAGAGATTTGGCTGCATATTGGGTCGATGGCGCTGAAGGGCGATGATGGCAAGCTGGTCAATCGTACTCTATTGTTTAGTCCCAAGGGTGAGATTGTGGCGCGTTATGATAAGATCCATTTGTTTGATGTGGATTTGCCCAATGGCGATAAGTATCGCGAGTCGGAAACTTATACGGCGGGTTCTGAAGCCGTGAAAGTTGAACTGCCATTTTGCCAGCTTGGTCTTTCAATTTGTTATGATGTGCGGCACCCAGCTTTGTATCATGCGCTCGCTAAGGCTGGCGCAGATGTTCTGGTTGTGCCAGCGGCCTTTACAGTTCCAACTGGCAAACCCCATTGGCATGTGTTGCTGCGGGCCCGCGCTATTGAAACGGGCAGTTATATCATTGCGGCGGCGCAAGGGGGCATGCATGATTCAGGGCGCGAAACTTTCGGCCATAGCAAGGTTGTGAACCCATGGGGCCAAGTGATTGCTGAGGCTGGTGTTGATCCTGAATATTTGCTGTTTGAAATTGATCCGGCAGAATCAGCTGCCGCTCGGGCGCGGATTCCAGCTTTGGTGCATGCGCGGGAGTTTTCGCTTTCGCAGGTGAAGGCTTGATTCGCTACGATCTCATCTGTGCGAAAGGCCATGAATTTGATGGCTGGTTTTCCGATAGTGCCGCTTACGATAAACAAGCCAAGCGCGGGTTGATTTCCTGCACGGTTTGCGGTGTGACGAAAATTGAAAAACAAATTATGGCCCCGGGCATTCGGGCAAAAAGCAATCGTCGGGCTGATGTGCAAGCGATGGCCGCTGGTCCGGTTGATCCGCGCGCTGCTGCCATGATGCAGATGATGCGCGAATATCGCAAACACGTGACCGAAAATTCTGAAAATGTTGGTGATAAGTTTGCCGATGAAGCACGTAAGATTCATTTCAAAGAAGTGAAAGAACGTCCAATCTATGGTGAGGCGACGGCTGATGATGCCAAGGCCCTGATTGAGGAAGGAATTGAGGTGCATCCCATTCCGAGGTTGCCTGAGGATGGGAATTGAATCTAAACCCTCTGCGCCACCAGCATATAATTCACATCCATGTCTTTTGCCCTGCGCCATTCGCTGGCGATGGGGTGATAAGTGACACCGCTTTCGGCTTTGGTCGTGGCACCTGATGCGCTCAGCCACTCTTTGAGTTCCATTGGCTTAATAAATTTTTCCCATTCATGGGTGCCACGTGGCAACCAGCCTAAAACATATTCGGCACCGACGATGGCGAGTGCGAAGGATTTTAGGGTGCGGTTGAGGGTGGCCACGAACATGAGGCCGTCTGGTTTCATCAGGCTCACACAGGTTGCGGTGAAATTTTGTGGGTTGGCGACGTGTTCGATCACCTCCATATTCAGGATTACATCGAATTTTTCACCTGCTGCGGCCAAATCTTCGGCAGTGCCGATGCGGTAATCTATCTGCAACTCCACCTCGGCGGCATGGATCGAGGCCGTTTTGATGTTTTTTTCCGAAGGATCCACCCCCACGACATTGGCCCCCAAACGGGCCATGGGCTCGCATAAAAGACCTCCGCCACAGCCGATATCTAGGAATCGTAAGCCTTTAAAAGGTTCCCGTTCCATCGGGTCCAGCCCTAAGCGGGCGCAGACTTGCTCTTTTACATAAGCCAGTCTTACCGGGTTAAATTTATGCAAAACCCCGAATTTGCCGTTCGGATTCCACCATTCGGCTGCCATTTTAGAGAATTTTTCGACTTCTGCCGGATCAAGGCTGGAAATGAAGGGGTTTGTATCTATTGTCATTGCAAATTGTTACCTGAAATTGAGTGTCACATTATTGCATATATATGTGCCCTCACCTAAGAGTACGCCGCGCCGCACCTTGCGGCTGTTATTTTTATGAGGACGGGCTGATGGGCCGTTTGGTTATGAAATTCGGCGGAACATCGGTTGCGGATATTGAGCGCATCCGCAACGTGGCGCGCCATGTTGAACGCGAAGTGAAGGCGGGGCACCATGTTGCCGTTGTGGTATCTGCCATGGCTGGCACCACCAATCAACTGGTGGAATGGTGCAAACAAGCCTCAGCCGTTCATGATTTGCGCGAATATGATGCCATAGTTGCCTCTGGTGAACAGGTGACGGCGGGGCTTCTCGCCATTGTTTTGCAAGACTTGGGCATTCCGGCGCGGTCTTGGCATGGCTG
>JANYGE010000055.1 GCA_025362535.1 Hyphomicrobiales bacterium | reverse complement strand
CGCATCATAGAGATTATCAGCCCCCGAGAGCGACGAGGTGTGACTCATCGTAACCTTTGCGCCCTGTTCAGAGCGGCCAGTTTTTAAAGCGATCACTGGCTTCTTGTGCTGGCGGGCGATCTCTGCGGCACGGGCGAAGGCTGCAATATCTTTCAGGCCTTCAATGTGAAGGCCAATCGCGGTGATGCGATCATCCTGCGCCAGCGCTTCCAACATGCGGGCCATATCGACATCAGCTTGGTTGCCAATGGCAAACAGCGAGGCCAAAGGCAGGGCGCGGTTGCTCATGCCGAAATTGCAGGCAATGTTGCCGGATTGCGTGATGATGGCCACGCCACGCTCGCGGATTTCCAAGCCATGCTCATCCGGCCAGAGGGCGCAGCGCGACAGCGTGTTGACAAAGCCATAGCAATTGGGGCCGAGCAGGGGCATGCCACCCGCTGCTTTGAGCAATTCTATTTGCAGTTCTGTGGCTCCGGCTTCGGCAAAGCCAGCGGCATAGATCACCGCACCCCCGCAATCTTTAGCGCGCAGTTGGCGCACGATATCGACCGTGGGTTCGCGCTTCACCGCGATGAAAGCGGCATCGACGGGGCCGGTGATGTCATCAACCGATTTCACCGTAGCAATGCCACCGAGTTCGTCGCGCTTGGGGTGCACCGCCCAGATTTTTCCAGTGAAGCCAAGCTCACGCGTGCGCGTGATGGCAATGGCACATTCATTGCCCCCGATGAAGGCGATGGAGGTGGGGTTGAGGAGGCGCTGCACCTTAACCACCCAGCGGCCTCAACAATGCACGCGATATAATATGCCGTTGAATTTCTGATGTGCCTTCCCAGATGCGCTCTACTCTGGCATCGCGCCAGATGCGCTCTAGGGGTAGGTCGCTCATCAGGCCCATGCCGCCGTGGATTTGAATGGCCTCATCGGCGATGAAGGCCAGCACTTCGGTGGATTTTAATTTGGCCATGGCCATATCCATTTCAGTCACCGTGCCTTGGTCATATTTCCAGGCAGCTTCCCTCGTGAGAAGTTCAGCGGCTTTCAGTTCCATCGCCATGTCGGCTAACTTAAACGAGATGCCTTGGAATTTGCCGATCTGCTGGCCGAATTGTTCTCGGTCCACGGCATATTGCAGCGCATGTTCCATGGCGCGTTCAGCGCGGCCCAAACAGGTGGAAGCCACTTGTAGGCGCGTAGCCCCTAACCATGAGTTGGCCACTTCAAAACCTTTGTGCAATTCGCCCAAGATTTGCGATTTATGCACGCGGCAATCTTGGAATTCTAAAATATTATTGGGGTATCCGCGATGCGACACATTCTTATAGCCATCGCGCACCGTAAAGCCCTTGATCCCTTTGTCGATCAAGAACGCCGTGATCAATTTCTTTTTGCCGCGTGGTGTATCTTCTTCACCCGTTGCTGCAAACAACACAGTGAAATGGGCTTCATCGCCGTGGCTGATGAAGTGCTTCACACCATTGATCACAAAATCATCGCCATCTTGTTTGGCAAAGGTTTTCATGCCGCGCAAATCAGAGCCCACACCGGGTTCAGTGAGGGCCAAGCAATCGGCCTTTTCGCCGCGCACAGCAGGGAAGAGATAGCGTTCGCGCTGTTCAGTGTTGCAGGCCATGAGAATATTTGAAGGGCGGCCCACACAGGTCCAATGCAAAGCATAATTGGCGCGGCCTAATTCTTTTTCGTAGAGGCACCAGGTTAAAGTATCCAGCCCCGCACCACCGCCTTCTTCTGGAATATTGGCCGCAAATAATCCGGCAGCAATCGCTTTGGCCTTCAGCTCATCGCGCAGTTCAGGGCGCAGCTTGCCCGTTTCCTCAACTTCTTTTTCATGCGGATAAAGTTCATTATAAACGAAATCTTTCGTCGTCTTGATGATCATCTGTTGTTCGTCGGAGAGTGCGAAATCCATAATTTACCTGATGTGAAAAGTTTCGATGTGGCCATCAATGGCGATGTCTTGGCCATTGACCATATAGGCAGCGGGTGATGCGAGATAGAGGCAGAGGCCGGCAATTTCCTCAGGCTCAGTGAAGCGCGAGAGCGATTGCGCGTTGACCAGTTCCTGGGCCACCACATCAACGGGCACACCGCGCAGCGCGGCTTCTCCCTCAGCCACCCGCATGATGCGCGGGCCATTTACGGCACCGGGGCAAATGGCATTGCACCGCACGCCATAAGGCCCAAGTTCAATGGCCAGCGATTTGGTGAGGCCGATGACACCCCATTTGGCCGCCGCATAGGGCGTGCGATTGCCAAAGCCAAACTGGCCAGCATTGGATGACATATTGATGATGAGACCAGAGCCTTGGGCTTTCATCACGGGTGCTGCACGGCGGGCGCAGAGGAATTGCGCATCAAGGCAGATTTCAATACATTCGCGCCATTCGGAAAGTTCAATATCATCGACGGGAGCAGTGGGGCCTTTAATGCCCGCATTATTGACCATCACATCAAGCCCGCCGAGATCATCTAAGGCCTCATCAAACCACGCATCCACTTCGCCTTCATTGCGCACATTGACGAAGGTGGCAGCGATTTCGGGAAACTCTTCGCGGAAGGCGGCAAGGGCTTGTTCGTTCACATCACAAATGTGAACTTTGGCCCCTTCATCATAGAAGGCCTTGGCAATAGCGCGTCCAATGCCGGAGGCTGCTGCAGTGATCATGACGCGTTGCTGCATTTTTCGATTACCTTTTCCAGAAGATTGAGAATAGGAGCGACGCTAAGGAGATTGGAAAACCGAACATGACAAACAAAAGTTCAGGGTATGCCTCATTTGGTCGACCCATCAATACCCAAGCCGTGTCACTGAATGTAAAAAACACTACAAGACATACGAGTGCCAAGCTCAGAATGATCAGTATCTGCCGACTTCCAGTTTTCATGCCCGTGCTCAAGGTTAAGTTCACTTTTTCTTTTTGCGCGTCTTCAATTCTCTATCCAACACCAGCCCCGCGCCAATCTTGTGCTTCTTGAACAGCTTCATCATATCGACCAAAATAGCGTTGCGCTTGGCTTCCAGTTGGGCGACGGTTTTGCCACCGGCTTGGGCTTCGCAGCCTTCGATCAAACGGGTTTCTAAAGCATCATTCCACTTCGGAAATTTAAGGTCTGTCCATGGCAATTCCAATGTCGGATCAAATTGTTTCATAAAATCGCGCATGCCGCCGGGGCCGCCTGCAAGGTGATAGGTTTGGAATGAGCCCATGAAGGCCCAGCGCATGCCCGCCGAATAAATGATCGAGTCATCAATGTCGCCGGTGGTGCCAATGTCCTTATCGAGAATATGCAAAGCTTCGCGCCACAGGGCTTCCTGCAGGCGATCACAGATGTAGCCATCGATTTCTTTTTTAAGGCGCAGCACCTGCATGCCGATGGATTCAAAATAGGCTTTGGCGCTGGCCATGCTGGCTTCACTGGTTTTAGTGCCGGGAACAATTTCCACCAAGGGCAGAAGATAAACCGGATTAAACGGATGGCCAATGATCACGCGCTCAGGATGATGCGCACATTCTGATTGCAGGCGTGTTGGCAGAAAGCCTGAGGATGATGATGAGATGATCACATCCGGCTTGGCAATCGCGTCAATATCTTTGAACAGTTTGATCTTGAGGGCTTCGCGCTCAGGGGCTGCTTCATGGATGAATTCAGCTTTGGAAGCCATTTCTGCAAGATCGGTGGTGAAAGTAAGCTTGCCTTTTTTCTTGGGCTTGCCCAAAAGTTTTTCCATCGAAGGCCACGCCGTTTTAATCTGCGCTTTAAGCTTGGCTTCAGCGGTTGGCGAAACATCATAAGCAATCACGTTGATGCCACGGATTAAAGCCCGTGCCGCCCAGCCAGCTCCGATCAGGCCTGTGCCCGCGATGCCGATAGTTTTAATAGTCTTCATGTGTGCTCCTTTTTTAGGAGCGAATAGCGAATAGCGAATAGTGAGTAGGGGGCTCTTCCCTATTCGCTATTCGCCACTCCCTATTCGCTTATTTCAATCCCAATATCTTGCGGCCTTCATCGGGTGTTGCCACCTTGGTTCCCAGAATCTCAATGATCTTCACCGCGCGTTCCACCAATGTGGCATTAGAGGCAAACACGCCCTTATCGAGATAAAGATTATCCTCAAGGCCAACACGCACATGGCCACCCAGAAGTACCGCTTGCGCCACGGCAGGGAACTCATTGCGGCCAATGCCAAAGGCAGCCCAAATGGCATTTTTGGGCAATTGCGATTTCATATAGGCCATCGTCTCGGTGTTGTAAGGCGCACCCCATGGAATGCCGAGGCAGAGCTGGAACAGCGGCAGCTCATCTATCAAACCTTCTTCACACATTTTGCTGGCAAACCAGAGGTGACCAGAGTCAAACACCTCCATCTCAGCCTTCACACCATAGGATTGGATCAACTTGGCGCAGGCGCGCAATTGCGCTGGCGTTTGGACCATAATCGCATTGCCATCGCCAAAATTCATTGAGCCGCAATCAATCGTACAAATTTCAGGACGCAGTTCCTTGATATGTATATAGCGCGCTTCAGGGCCGACTAAATCAGTGCCAGGCCCCCATTTCATTGGCTCTTCGCCTGTGCCCACATCCAAATCACCACCCATACCACCAGTGAAGTTGATGATGATATTGGCGTTCTTGGCGCGGATTTTTTCCATCACATCGCGGTAGAGATCAACATCGCGAGTACCTTTACCGGTTTTCACATTGCGCACATGGCAATGCACGATGGTGGCACCCGCCGCAGCCGCTTCCAAGGCGGAATCGGCGATTTGCTGTGGGGTAACCGGAATGGCGGGGTGTTTGCCTACAGTATCGCCAGACCCGGTGATGGCTGCGGTGATAATGACTTTTGACTGCATGATATTCTCCTCAGTCTCAGGATAGAGCAGCAATTGGAATTTTGGCGAGAGAAATGCGCCAGTGGCTCACAGTTTTCCGACACTGGTCTCAAGCCCTTAAATCTGGTAAGTGATTTGCCGAGTGGGGCCATTACTCAGGAGTCTAGAATGACACTAAAGCAATTTATCGTGACCGCCTTTATGGGTGTGCTGCTGACTTTTGGAGCGGCCCAAGCGGCAGAGCAAACTTTTGCCAAGCCAAAACAGGGGCCTTACCGGGTTGATTGGTGTTACAAATGGGCCTCCCTGTGCGGGCAGCCTGCGGCAGATCGGTTTTGCCAGTCAAAATCATTCAGCAATTCCAGTGATTTTGAAGAAGCCGTTGATATTGGTGCGCTCACACCAACAATTGTGCAGGCCGATGGCCAAATTTGTAATGGCCCGCAATGCGATGGCTTTTCTTACATCACCTGTGTGAAGCCTGATCCATTGCCAGCCCCGCCAACACCAATGCCACCACCTGGTCCCTCCACTGGCGGTGATGAAGAGACTTTCAAAAAACCAAAAATGAATGGTGTGCGGATCAATTATTGCTTCAAGAAGGGCAAGGGTTGCGGCCAAAAAGCGGCTGATGCTTTCTGTGATTCAGAAGATTACGATGATGCCGCAGATTTCGTGCAGTCCACCCCAATGGGTCCAACCAAGCCAACCCGTTATATTGGTACTGGTGCGATGTGCACAGATTTAACCTGCTATTCGTTCAAGTCGATCACCTGCGAAAATCAACCGTAAGCTTTGCGGGGTTTAAGATTGAAAAGGGCGGAGTTTTCTCCGCCCTTTTTTATAGGGCCGCCTGCCAGGTTTTAATCGCTTCAATCGGGTGCAGCAGCATTACAATATTGAGCGTGAGATTATCTCTGATCACATAAAGCGCCAAGAGCTCCATGGCGATGGCAAGAGCAATGGTAAGGCGCGTGGGCAGGCGGCTGGCCAGATAGAAGCCTGCGACCATGGCAAGCACATCGCACATGGAGTTTAAAATCGAGTCACCGAAATAATCCAGCGAGATGGTGCCCTCACGGTAGCGGTTGATGATGAAGCTGGAATTTTCTAAAATCTCCCAACCACATTCAATCAGTGTGGCAAGGCCAAGCCGCAGCGCCATAGAGGCCCGGCGCGCAATAACATGCGTGAGGCCATAAAACAAAAAGCCATGAATAATATGGGACAGCGTGTACCAATCAGCAATATGTTGCGAATTGCCCGAACTGTTCACCGTGCCTTCCCAGAGTTTCACATAGCCGCATTTGCAAATATAAATCCGGCCATTGATCCGCTCAATAAAAGCTGTTGCGACCATGATGACAAATGAAGGGACGAAACTGCGCAGGGTGAATCGTTGGGTCATAGGGGCGTGATAATCGATTAGGTGGTTTGATTAAAGGGGCAGGGGAGTGATTGCTTATGCTTCGAGCTCCTCAGCATGAGAGTGGACTTACCCGGAAAAAGTGGAGGGACTTCTGATAGCATGATTGCAACAGGAGGACTTTATGACGATCAAGCAGAGACGAGAATTTACGCTGGAATTTAAGCGGGAAGCGGTTGGATTGTTGGCCAGCAGTGGCCGGACGATCAGGCAGATTGCCGGTGATTTGGACTTGGGTTTGTCCACATTGAGCCGGTGGAAGCGCGAACAACGTGATGCCGAGCCTGTTACAACACCTAATCCGGATATGGCCAAGGAGCTTGCCCGCTTACGCAAAGAGAACGAGATTCTGCGGCAAGAGCGGGATCTGTTAAAAAAAGCGACCGCCTTCTTCGTCAAGGAAACAAGTCGATGAAGTATAAGCTCATCGATACGAGCAAGGCCATGATGCCGGTTGACCGGATGTGCCGCATGATGGCGGTCAGTATCAGCGGCTACTACGCATGGAAAGAGCGCAGGCCCAGTTTGCACCAATGCTACGACGTGGTTCTGAGTGCCAATATCAGGGCACAGTTTGCTTCTTCAAACCAAACCTATGGCGCACCCCGCATGCATGCGGAACTGCGTGAGGAAGGCTTGGTCGTTGGCCGTCACCGCGTGGCCCGCCTGATGCGCGAGAATGGCCTGAAAGCCCATCAGAAACGCAGGTTTAAGAAGACCACTGACAGCCAGCATGATTGTCCGATTGCCTTCAACATTCTGGATCAGAACTTTGTATGTGAAGGTCCCGACCAAAAATGGGGTGCAGACATCAGCTATATCTGGACCGCTGAAGGCTGGCTCTATCTGGCCATCGTGCTTGATCTCTACTCGCGACGCATTGTCGGTTGGGCAACAAGTGATCGCTTGAAGAAGGGTTTGGCTCTCAAAGCTTTGAACCAGGCCATCCTGATGCGACAACCACCGACGGGTCTCATTCATCACTCAGATCGTGGCAGCCAATATTGTTCAGACGACTACCGCAGGCTTTTGCAAAGTAACGGCCTCACCGCGTCCATGAGCGGCAAGGGCAACTGCTATGACAACGCCATGGTCGAGACCGTCTTCAAAACTATCAAAACTGAACTGATCTGGAGAGCAAGCTATGAGACACGGTCACAAGCCACATTGGCACTTGGCCATTACATCGACGGCTTCTATAATCCGCGCAGGAGACACTCAGCACTGGGCTACAAATCGCCCATCACATTCGAAGCCCAAATGGCTGAGATGAACTAAACGGCAGAATGTCCCTCCACTTTTTCCGGGTAAGTCCAATCATCGAATTTTAGGACATCGATCATCACAATCACCGCGAACAGAATGCCGACTAGCAACAACACATAAGTTTCTACGCTTTGAAACGCATATAACTCGGCGAAGTGTGTTGGAAAATGATCGAGCGCAGCCCGAATTCTTGTCACAACTCCTTGTTCAATATTGGACACTTCTATGTCAACTGACAGCTCACGGTATATTGCGAGCACAGTATTTATCGCGACCGTCAGAGTGAAAAATAAAATAAGGCTAATAAGACCGATAAGCTTACGAAATACATTTCGGTGAAATAGCTGTCTCGTACCGAAGCTAGTAATGATTCCTGAGAAAAGAATGTTCACG